>NZ_DATITZ010000321.1:0-5659 GCF_035467215.1 Thiocapsa sp.
AACCCTTCAGCCCTGAAAGGGCGGTTTAAAGATGCTGCTTGGGCTGGGGCGTTTTGCACCGTTCGGCCCTTTCCCAAAACGCGCGCCTAAGATCGATATATCAAAGCGTTGGGCCGCCCCTTCAGGGCTTAGTATGGGGGCCGTGGTCCCGGGGCGTTGCCCCGGGCTCGCGTGGTGAGCCCCGTTGGGGCAGCCGGATACCACCGGGTTCGATTCATGGCTATGGCGGGCTCCGTCCGATGGTGCATCAGGGAGCAGTCTGCGCCGATCGGTGGCTTATTCCGTGAGCCTGGCGGACGATTCTTTCTAATCAGGACGACAATTATTTCGAAGCCACGGGCGCAGGGATTACGCTCTCCATCTCCTTCAGGCCACCATGGATTTGCTTCTCGGCACAGCAGAGAATGCCGCCATGACGACCGAACGACACGTATCATTTCAAAGCTCCGCAAGCGATCGCCGACGCGCCGTGAGGGCGTTTCTCGTCATGGGTCTGGTCTGGTTGTTCCTGGCCCAAGCCGTGGTCGCCGACGATAAACGTACGGACCTGCTGACCCCGGACGAGCGTGCCTGGCTGGACGCGCACCCGCGGATCCTGCTCGGGGTCGGTGCCGAGTGGGCGCCCTGGGTGATTCCGGTCGGGGAGGGGCGCATCGCCGGATTCGCGGTGGATCATCTGCGGCTGCTTGGCGAGAAGCTCGGTATCGAGATCGGGCTAGCGTCCGGTCCTTGGCATGAGATGGTCGCCGCGGCCGAGGAACGTCGGCTCGATGGCCTGACGTTGGCCGCGCCGCTGCCGGAACGCGGCGATCAGTTTCTATTCACGGAGGACTTCCACACCGTTCACCTCTTTCTTTACCTGCGCGACGGTGACCCCCTGCCGCCGCCGGGACTCGCGGGATTGAACGGGCGGCGGGTCGGCTATCTGCAGGAGGTCTTGCGGGAACGCAAGCTGCTGGAGGAACAGGCGTCCATCGAGGCGGTCCCGTTACCGAGCCAAGCGGCACTGGCGGAGGCGCTGTTGACTGGAGTGGTGGACGCAGCCATCGGCTCGTACGCCTTGGAGTACTGGCGAGCGAGCAACGGTGTGCTTGGCTTTGGGCCGAAGCGGATGCTGTCCGAGGGCCCCGCACGGCTGGGGATCTCGATCCGCAAGGATTGGCCGGAGCTGGTCGGCATCCTCGACAAGGGTCTTGCGGCCATCACCGCCGAGGAGTCGGCTGTCCTGAATCGGCGATGGTTCGGGCGCGCCGATGTCTTCTCGGGCGGTTCGGTGCCGACCGGCTTGAGTGCCGAGGAGAAGAGGTGGATCGCCGACCATCCCGTGCTTCGGGTCGGCATCGATCCGACTTGGGCGCCGATCGAGTTCTTCGACGAGCAGCGCCGACCCCAGGGGATCTCGGTCGCCTATATCAGGCTGATCGCCGAGCGTCTCGGCCTGCGGCTCGAGTTCGTCGAGGCCCGGTCCTGGGCAGCGGCCGTCGCGCAGTTCCACCGACGCCAACTCGACCTTCTTCCGGCGGTGGCGGCGACGCCGTCGCGCCGCCAACGCTTCGACCTGACCGAGCCCTATGTGTCCTTTCCGGCCGCGATCTTCGCGGCGGCCGATGTCGCCTATTTGGGCGGCATCGAGGCGTTGCAGGGGAAGGTCGTCGCCGTGATCGAGAGCGAGGCGGTGCATGATTGGCTGCGCGAGCAAGAGCCGGAGATCCAGTTGCTGCCCGTGGCGGATACGCCCGCGGCCTTGCGTGCGGTCGCGCGGGGCGATGCCTTCGCCTTCGTCGGTAACCTTGCGGCCACCAGCTACTACATCGGCGCGTCCGGTCTCACCGAGATCAAGGTGCTCGGGGAGACCCCGTTCGTGTATCGCTTGGGAATGGCGGTTCATCGCGACGAGCCGATGCTGGCGACAATCCTGCAAAAGGGCCTGGATGCAATCCCCCGTCATGAGAGGGATGCGATCTACAACGACTGGATCTCGATCCGGTATCGCGTCGAGGCGGACTGGGGACTCTTGTTGCGGGTCGCCGCGGGTGCCGCGCTGCTGCTGGCGATCGTCGGTTGGTGGGCGTTCAGTCTGTCCCGGGAGGTACAGCGCCGACGCCGGGCCGAGGCTGCGCTTGCCGAGCTGTCTCGCGGACTTGATCAGGCGCTTGCCGAGCGCACCCATGAGCTTGCCGGTGCGAATATCCGGCTGCGCCGGCTGGCCGTGGATCTGTCGCTCTCGGATGAGGCCGCGCGGGCGCGTTTGGCGGGGGAGCTGCACGATAGCCCGATGCAGAAACTCGCCCTGGCGCAGATACAGGTCGAGTCCGCCGCGCGGGAACCCGATGACGCGGAAACTGCCGAAATGCTCGGTGCAGGACAGGCGTTGCTGAGCGAGGCGATCGCGGAGCTGCGCACGCTGCAATTCGATCTGAGTCCGCCGGTATTGGCGCGTCAGGGTTTGGCCGCGGCGCTGGCATGGCTCGCCGAAAGCACCCAAGCCCGTTGGGGTATTCGGATGACATCCGCGGTGGATCCCGACCTGCCTCAACCGCGGCATGAGGTGTCCGTCATCCTCTTCCAGTGCGCCCGGGAGTTGGTGTACAACCTCATCAAACACGCGCGGGCCAGCCATGGCGCCATTCGATTGCAGTCACGGGGAGGTGACCTCGAGCTGATCGTGGAAGACAACGGGATCGGATTCGACCCGAACGCAGCGCAGCCGCTACCGCGCCCCGACGGAGGCTTCGGACTGCATCATGTTCGCGAGCGACTGGACTTGATCGAGGCCGAGCTCTCCGTGGAATCGTCCGCACCCGGAACTCGCGTGCGCATTCGCTTGCCCGGCGACCGGATGGACTGATTCTTCGCGATCCGGAGTTCCTACCCGAGGCGGATCAGGCGTGAACGACCAGCAGCCAACCATCTCGCGTCTCGTCTGGGAGACCCGCTATCGGGCCGAAGGCGAGGCGGATCTCGACGCGACTCGGTATCGGGTTGCGCGGGCGCTGGCGTCGGTGGAGCCAGCGGAGCGCGAGGTTTGGGCGGCGCGGTATCTGGACCTGCTGAAGGGGTTTCGGTTTCTGCCGGGCGGGCGGATCCTCGCCGGGGCCGGCGTGGATCGGGACCTGACCCTGTTCAACTGTTTCGTCATGGGTCCGATACCGGACGACCTCTCGGGCATCTTCGAGGCGCTGCGGGATGCGGCGCTGACCATGCATCAAGGCGGGGGCGTGGGTTGCGACTTTTCCACGCTGCGGCCCGCCGGTCTGCGCGGGGAGCGGGTCGGGGGCACGGCCTCGGGACCGGTGTCCTTCATGGGCCTCTGGGACAGCATGTGCGCGACACTGCTCTCGACCGGGGTCCGTCGCGGCGCCATGATGGGGACGCTGCGCTGCGATCATCCCGACATCGAGGTCTTCGTCGACGCCAAGCGGGACGCAACGGCACTGCGCAACTTCAACCTCTCGGTGTTGGTCACGGATGACTTCATGCAGGCGTTGGCGGCGGACGCTCCCTGGGAGCTGGTGTTTCCCGTCGAGCAGATGGCGCATCGGGATCGTGCCCGCTTCCATTATCAAAGGATGCGCGTCTGGTCCGGCTGTGAGGCTCCTGTCGTCTGTGCGGTTTTGCGCACCCTGCCAGCGCGCGCGCTCTGGACGCGCATCATGCACGCCAACTACGACACGGCCGAGCCCGGCGTGCTCTTCATCGATCGGATCAACGCCGAGAACAATCTCGCCTACCGCGAGCGCATCGGCGCCACCAATCCCTGCGGCGAGATCCCCTTGCCGAGCTGGGGCGCCTGCGATCTGGGCGCGCTCAATCTGACCGCCTTCGTGCGGGAACCCTTCGACGAGATCGCGTCGCTTGACCTTGACGCCCTTGCGGATGCGGCGGGTGTGGCGACGCGAATGTTGGATGCCGTGATCGATCTCTCGCGCTTTCCGCTCCCCGCGCACGCCGAGCAGGCGCGGGGCAGTCGCCGCATCGGTCTGGGGATCACCGGCCTAGCCGACGCACTCGTCATGTTGGGATTGCGTTACGACAGCTCGGCCGCGCGCGATCAGGCGGCCGCAGCGATGCGCACGGTCTGTCATGCGGCCTACCGATCCTCGGTTGCCCTTGCCGTGGAGAAGGGTCCGTTTCCGTATCTGGTGCGCGATGCCTATCTGGCGGCGCCCTTCGTGCGGCGGTTGCCCGAGGATATCCGTGCCGGGATCGCCTCGGGCGGGATCCGCAACTCGCATCTCACCGCGATCGCGCCGACCGGGACCATCAGCCTGCTCGCGAACAACCTCTCGAGCGGCATCGAGCCGGTCTTCTCTCGGGTGCAGTATCGGCGAGTCCGCACGGGCGCGGGTCGATCGGACCGGTATCGGGTCGAGGATGATGCCGTACGGCTCTGGTGCGAGCGCTTCGGTCGGCAGCCCGGACCGCCGGCCTTCGTCGCTGCGCACGAGGTCGCGCCGGAGGATCATCTGGCGATGCAGGCCGCCGTTCAGCCTCATGTCGATAACGCCATCTCCAAGACCATCAATGTGCCGGCCGGGATCCCGTTCGCATCGTTCGAGCGGCTCTATCGGCATGCCTACGACCTCGGCCTGAAGGGCTGCACGACCTTCAGGCCCAACCCGGTGACCGGCGAGATCCTGAGCGATTGCCTCGATGACCATGCGCCCGACACGACGGGTCCATGCTGCGGATCGGAGAGGGACGGAGACTGACGCATGTCCTTCCACCCCGCCGTCAGGCCGCTCATGCAGCCGGTTCGCCCGGCGATGGTGCTGCATCATCTGGGTCAGATTGCGCTGATTCTGGCGGTGCTCTTCTCGGTGCCCCTGGCCTTTGCGGCGGCGACCGGTGACTGGGAGCTGGCGCGGCGCATCCTGCTCGCGGCGCTTCTGCCGGCCTTGGCGCTCGGTGCCTGTGCCCGGATCCGCCCGAGCGACCGGCCCTTGCAGGCCAACGAGGCGCTGGTGATCTCGGCCTTGACCTTCATCGTCGCGGCGGCGCTCATGACCTATCCGCTCACCGCGGAGGGTCTGTCGCCTTTGGACGCCTGGTTCGAGTCGGTCTCCGGCGTGACCACCACAGGTCTCAGTCTGGTGCCGGATCCCGAGCTGCGCTCCGATGCCTTCCTCTTTACGCGCGCCTGGATGCAGTGGTTCGGCGGCTTGGGTATCGTCGTCTTGTCCCTCGCCCTGGCCTTCGGGCGGACCGAGGACATGCGTCGTCTGGCCGACGCCGGGGCGGACGAGGAGAGCCTGGCCGAAGGGACACGGATCCACGCCCGGCGTGCCTTTACGATCTATGTGCTGCTCACGGTCGCCGGCTTGCTGCTGGTCCTGCCGACGGATCTGCCGCCTTTCGACGCACTCATCCATACGCTGGCCGCCATCTCGACCGGCGGATTCGGCGGTGTCTCGGACAGCCTGGCCGGCTTCGGGCGAGGCGCTCATTTCGCCCTCTTCGCCGTGTCGCTGCTCGGCGCCTTACCGCTCTTTTTGTACTACAGGGCGTGGAGGTCCGGCCCCGTCTCCCTGCGGTCCGATCCCGAGCTTCGGGCACTGATCATCGCCGTCGCGCTGGTGGCGGTTCTGCTCTGGTGGCTCGGGGGCCTGTCGCCGGCGGACGCGCTGCTTCAGGCCGGCTCCGCTCAGACGACCACGGG
>NZ_DATITZ010000322.1:0-9399 GCF_035467215.1 Thiocapsa sp.
GGCGCGATTTGATGGCCCAGCTCGGCCAGGCCAAGCCAAGGCTGCTCTGTTCACTGGTGCACAAGTTCGGTCGCCGCGATGTGGATGACGTCGACGCCTTCATCAAGGAGCTCGAGGGACGGCCCAGCCGGACGGTCGGCGAGGTCTTCGTCTTCGTGGACGAGTGTCATCGCACCCAGAGCGGCAAGCTGCATCGGGTGATGAAGGCCCTGATGCCCAACGCGGTCTTCATCGGCTTTACCGGCACGCCGCTCCTGAAGAAGGACAAGGCCACCAGCCTCGAGGTCTTCGGCGGCTACATCCACACCTACAAGTTCAGCGAGGCGGTCGAGGATGAGGTGGCGCTCGATCTGATCTACGAGGCGCGCGATATCGACCAGCGGCTCGGCTCCAAAGAGAAGATCGACGCCTGGTTCGAGATCAAGACCAAGGGTTTGAACAACTGGCAGAAGGAGGAGCTGAAGGGCCGGTGGGTGACCCTGCAAAGCGTGCTCAGCTCGCGCTCGCGCATGGATCGGGTGGTGAGCGACATCGTCTTCGACTTCAGTCTCAAGCCGCGCCTGTCCAGCCAACGCGGCAACGCCATGCTGGTGGCCTCCAGCATCTACGAGGCATGCAAGTATTTCATGCTGTTTCAGAAGACGCCGCTGAAGGGCAAGTGCGCGGTGGTGACCTCCTACAACCCGCAGGCCAAGGATGTCACCAAGGAAGAGGTCGGCGCCAACACCGAGACCGACAAGCAGCTCATCTACAAGATCTACAACGATCTGCTGAAGGATGTCGTCGCAAAGCCCGGTATGACCAAGACCGAGACCTACGAGCAGCGGGCCAAGACGCTGTTCGTCAAAGAGCCGGCCAACATGAAGCTCTTGGTGGTGGTGGATAAACTGCTGACCGGCTTCGATGCGCCGCACTGCACCTATCTCTACATCGACAAATCCATGCAGGATCATGGTCTGTTTCAGGCGATCTGCCGCACCAATCGGCTCGACGGAGACGACAAGGACTTCGGCTATATCGTCGACTACAAGGATCTCTTCAAGAAGGTCGAGAACAGCATCGCGGTCTACACCTCGGAGCTGGACCGCAGCCCCGGCGGCGCGGATCCGCAGGTTCTCTTGCGCGATCGCCTCAAGACCGGCAAGGAGCGCCTGGACACGGCCCTGGAAACCTTCGCACTCCTCTGCGAGCCGGTGGAACCGCCCAAGGGCGAGTTGGAGCATATTCGCTACTTTTGCGGCAACACCGAGATCTCAGGCGATCTCGAGGAACGCAAGCCGCGACGGGCCGCGCTCTACATGGCGACCGTTGCCCTGGTCCGGGCCTATGCCAACATGGCCGACGAGCTGGAGGAGGCCGGTTACAGCGGCGAGGACATTGCCCGCATCAAGCAACAGCTCGACCAAGCGCTGAAGCTGCGGGGGTTGATCCGACAGGCCAGCGGCGAGACGCTCGACCTCAAGCCCTACGAGGCCGACATGCGACATCTCATCGATACCTACATCGAGGCGGACGATCCGCGCCGGATCTCGCCCTTCGACAACCTTGGCCTGCTGGATCTGATCGTGAAGAGCGGCATCGCCGAGGCGATCGCCACGCGCCTGGGCCGCATGCAGGGCAACAAGAACGCGATCGCAGAGACGATCGAGAACAACGTCCGCCGTACGATCATCAAGGAGCATCTGACCGACCCGGCCTTCTACGCCAAGATCTCCGCCCAGTTGCAGGAGATCATCGCGCAGCGCAAGGCGAAGGCGATCGCTTACGAGGAGTATCTGCAGAAGATTGCGGAGCTTGCGAAGCGGGTCGCAGCCGGCCAGGCCAAAGACACCCCGGCGGCACTGGATACACCGGGAAAGCGGGCGCTCTTCAATAACTTGAAGTCCATCGCCGCATCTCCTTTGGGGGCGCTGCCGGCAGCCGATGATCAAGGGGCCTATGCGCCTGCTGCCGTCGCGGTGGATCTGGCGCTCAAGATCGACGAGGTGGTCAAGACGGTGCGTCCCGACGGCTGGCGTGGCGTTCAGGCCCGCGAGCAGGTCATCAAGGCGGCGCTCTATGGCGTGTTGCAGGACACGAGCGAGGTCGAGCGGGTCTTTCTCATCATCAAGGCGCAGTCCGAGTACTGATGACCGACCGGATTCAGCTCGGCGAGGTCGCCGTGGATGTCGTCTTCAAGGACATCAAGCACGTCCACCTCAGTGTCTATCCGCCCGACGGCCGGGTTCGCCTCGCCGCACCCGCCCACATGAGCCTGGAGACCCTGCGGGTCTTCGCCGTGTCCAAGCTTGGCTGGATCAGGACCCAGCAGAAAAAGCTCCATGCGCAGGCACGGGAAACGCCGCGCGAGGTTATGGAGCGCGAGAGCCATTATCTTTGGGGCCGCCGCTATCTGCTGAGATTGGTCGAGGAAGCGGCGGCACCGACTGTGACGATCAATCCAGGTTCACTGGTGCTGAGGATTCGGCCGGGGACGAGCCAAGCGCAGCGCGACGCCGTTATGGCCGACTGGTACCGCCGGCAAGTCCGGGATGCGGCGACCACTCTGCTCCGAACGTGGGAACCCATCCTCGGGCTCCGCGTCCACCGACTGTTCGTGCAGCGCATGAAGACCCGCTGGGGGAGCTGTAATCCGGAAACGCGGACGATCCGCCTCAACACCGAGCTGGCGAAGAAGCCTCCGCAGTGTCTGGAGTACATCCTCGTCCATGAGCTGATGCATCTGCTGGAACGCCATCACAATGCGCGGTTTGTCGAGCTGATGGACCGCCATTTGCCGCAATGGCGGCAGTCGCGGGACCTGCTCAACGGTCTGCCGTTGGCTCATGAAGAGTGGGGCTACTGAGATACGGGTGTGGTGCGCGCCATCGGTCAGGATATGGGTGCCGATGCGTTGCCGGTCGTCCTCGCCGGTCTTTTGGTGCTCGCGTGCCGCTCGGGACGATCCGCAGTCCGGAACCGGGAGCCCGAAATCCTACCGCGCTTCTATGGGCCGGTTGATGCTTTCCCTTACGCGCATCGGCGGCGCTATGCCCGAATCCGCGACGGCGCACTGCTGCTCGAGAAACTCCATCAAGGCGCCGACATGGTCCTCGATGCGATCGACCGAATCATGATCGGCGCCGTCGATCTCCAGCAAATGCACGTGCGGTCCGGAAGATCGCGCATGGATCAGGCGCGCATCCTCCACCGGAACCACGCGATCCGCTCGGCCATGCACCAGCAACACCGGACAGGTGATGCGGGTGACCGTGTTCATCGGCGCGATCGTGTCGAAGCGGTGTCCGATCAGCCATTCCACGTAGCGGATGATCCCGTAGACGATCGGTGCGGGTAGGTGCAGGTGTCGCACCGATGCCTCGGTCACCCGAGCGGGATGGGCGAACGCGGCAACGCTGATCACGGCCGCGATGTCCGGGTTGCGCGATGCCTCGAACAGGGCGGCCCCTGCCCCGACGGAGTGGCCGAGCACGGCGACACACTTAGCCCGTCCCGGGTGATGCCGCTTGAGCCAGGCGATGGCCATCCCGAGGTCCTCGGCAAACCGAGGCAAGGAGGAGAAGGTGTCGCCGTCGCTCCCGCCGTGATTGCGGGCATCGAAGAGCAGCACGTTGAAGCCGGCCTCTCGGAAGGGGATTGCGATGGGCAGCATCAGCTCGGCGTTGCCGCCCCAGCCGTGCAGGATGACGAGGGTGCGTGTCGAGTCGGCTGCCGGAAGCAGCCAGCCGAAGAGGGATCGGCGTCGCACGGTCGGGATGCGAACCGTCTCGAAGTCGAGGCCGGAATCCGCCGGCGTTCCGATTTCGCGCAGCCTAGGTGCGCGAAATCCCAGATGCACACCTGCCGGGATCGCGGCTGCGGCCAAAACGGCGAAGAGACTCAGGGTCGTGAGCATGTCGGTCGAGCTCCGGTACGGCTTGGAAGACTGCGCCCGAACCGGCGTTCCCTGTGTACCGACCTTGTCCGGTCGTCTTCAGCGCATAGCGTTCGGCTCCAAGAAAAGTGATGGCGTCGCCTGGCCTTTCCAAATGCTCAGGTCGCGATGACTCGTCTTTGAGCCCGACAAGATCCGGCGGTGTCGGGTGCAGGACCGTCGGTCTTGGCATAGACTGAATAAAACACACTCATGCCATCGAGCGCGCTGTGAAGGACTGGACCGACACCGGCCGCGCAGCCTCGATACGGAGATCTCCGGTTCGTCGTGAGTGGCGCCCCGCTGATCTCGATCGCCAAGCTAGATGGCGTTGCCTTCGTCGTCCGGACAGGAGCTCAACATGGTTCATGTCTCCCGCCCACGGCTTCAGGGGTTGTTTGCCGCCGGCCTCTTTCTGATCCTTCTGCACTATGCGGCTCCCGGCTTCTCCGCCAAGTCAGGGCCGGCGTGGGACGCGTGCCGCGATCGCGTGATTGCGAACCTCGAGGCTGCCGGTCTGCGGGATTTCGGCGATGTGAGCGCCTACACGGGCGCGACCGGTACCGGAGCGCTCCAAGCGGTGATCGAGCAATGCGGTTATCGCTCCGAGCGCATCGAACCGAGCTTCTGCGACGACCTCTACGAGCAGGTCTATGCGGCCTGCCGAGTGGATGGCTTCGAGGGCATGAGCATGGCCGCCACCTCTTGGGTTCTGATCTTTGATCCCGACGGCCCGCTCGTGGAGCGGTTGAGGAGGGTCTGCACGCAGTCGGCGACGCTCGACCGGGCGAGGTTCGGGCGCCTGATCTGCAGCGAGTGAGGCCGCAGAATGCCCGTCGGGGGCTGCAGCGGCGACGCTGCCCGACAGCGAGGCGTGAATCGGGTATCAGCCGTTCGGGAGTCGATTCGCCGGGTCGTTGCGCCGGATCGTCACACCCTAAGTCGTTCGCCGTTCAGCTCTCGCCGCGCATGACCCGACGCACCAGGGGAATGCTCGGCTGGCGTTGCTCGCGCAGGCTAACTTGGTCGATCCGCTCGAGCAGGGCGACCAGCGAGCCGGGATCGCGGGCATAGTTGTTCATGATATATCGGGCGGTTTCCTGGCCCATCCGCATACCGATCTCCGCGGCGACCTCCGTGAGCAAGCGCTCGCAGTCCTGGTCGGAGAGCGGCAGGAGACAGTAGCGCGGCCCCCATTGCAGGCGCGAGCACAGATCCGCCAGACCAAGTCCCAGCGCGTCCGGGGCCGAGCTCCCCGCAATCAGAAGCGCGCATCCGCGCGCGCGCGCTCGATTGAACAGATCGAACAAGGCGACCTCCCACTCTGCCTTGCCGGCGATGGCCTGCACATCGTCGATCGCCAACAGATCGCGGCTCTCGAGGTCGTCGAAGATCGAGGGCATCAGCCCGGCCTCGCCGAGCGGAATGTACTGCGCCGTGCGCGACCGTTTGATTGCAGCCTGACATGCGCCCTGCAGCAGATGGGTCTTGCCGGTCGACGCGCCTCCGAAGAGAAACACGTAAGGCTCGCCTGCCCCGGACGCCAATGCCTCGACTGCGGCGAGCGCCTCTGCATTCGGTCCGGCGCGATAGTCCGCGAGCGTCGGCTCGCGGATCAGTGTAATGGGCAGGTGCAGTTGCCCGGGATGGTCGGCCAAGGTTCCGCCTGCTCGGGGATGCGGGTCCGGTGCTTCAGCCTGGGCGGCGCGAGAGTGCCGCCGCGGTCTCGGCGAGCCGACGACCCAAGGCCAAACACAGACGCTTCTCCTCGTCCGTGACCGGGAGTGCGCTGTCGGGCCCGGCCAGGTGCGAGGGGCCGTAGGGCGTGCCCCCGGTGCGGGTGTGAAGCAGGTCGGTCTCGGTGTAGGGGAGCCCCGTCAACAGCATCCCGTGGTGAAACAAGGGGATCATCATGGTGAGCAGGGTGGCTTCTTGACCGCCGTGCAGACTGGATGTCGAGGTGAAGACGCCGGCGGGTTTGCCGGAAAGGGCCCCGGAGAGCCAGAGGCCGCTGGTTCCGTCGAGGAAATATTTCATCGGGGCCGCCATATTCCCGAACCGCGTGGGGCTGCCGAGGGCAAGGCCGGCGCAGCCGCGCAGGTCGTCTTGATCGGCATAGGGCGCACCGGAGGGCGGGACGCTGTCCTCGGTCACTTCGCAGACGGTCGAGACGGCAGGAACGGTCCGCAGGCGCGCTTCCAGTCCGCCGGCCTCGACGCCGCGTCCGACGTGATGAGCCATCTCGGCGGTGGCGCCGTAGCGACTGTAGTAGAGGACGAGGATGTAGCTCATGGATGATCGGTCTCCGAATAGGGTCGCCGGAATGCGCGGATCCCGGATCGGGCCAGCGCTCGGTGTGTTGCTGATGTCATGGGTCGGGCATTAGTCTAAACCGCGTCGGCAGTGAAAGCCGATGTTTCGTCCGCCCGAGCCGCCGCATCCGGAGTCGCGAGATCCGGGCATTGAACTGTCACGCCGAACTGGTGAGAATCAGGCAGCCCGGCCCGGACGTTCGCCCGGTGCCCTAATGTTGCGAGGAGGCAAGACAAGAATGGCTCACCTGCGTTCGCTTGACGGTCGGCAACGGCTTCGACTGATGTTCATCCTGCTCATGCTGTGCGCGACTGCGGTCGGCGCTGCGACCCGAGATCCAGCCCAGTATTTCTTCGACTCGACCTTCGGTGATTTCGCCGAGGAGCTCGCGACGGCGAGAGACGAGGGCAAGAAGGGCATCCTGCTGATGTTCGAGATGGACGAGTGCCCCTTTTGTCATCGCATGAAGACCACGGTGCTCAACCAGCCCGAGGTGCAGGACTACTACAAAGAACACTTCATGATCTTCCCGGTGGATATCGAGGGCGATGTCGAGATCCATGATTTTACGGGCACTGCGATGGCACAAAAGGATTTTGCGCTGAAGACGCATCGGGTGCGTGCGACGCCGGTGTTTGCCTTCTTCGACCTCGACGGCAATCTGGTGGCCAGATATACCGGGGCCACGGGTGATGCGACGGAGTTTATGTGGCTCGGGGAGTACGTGGTTCAGGAACGCTACAAAGACGTCACCTTCCCGGCCTACAAGCGCGAGCGCCAAGCCGCCGCCAAATAGACCGGCAAGCCAACCACCCATCCGGGCGGGGTTCGGGACTCGATCCGAGGAGCAGAGAATGGATGAGCATCACAGCGAGCAACGCGTCTGTTACCGGTGTCTCGTCGGCGGGCGGGTGCAGGGGGTGTTTTTCCGTGCGTCGGCTCGCGAGCAGGCGATGCGGTTGGGCGTGACCGGATATGCGCGAAATCTCCCCGACGGCCGCGTGGAGCTACTGGTTTGCGGGGAGTCGAATGCGGTCGGTCATCTGCGCGACTGGTTGCGCACCGGTCCACCGGGTGCCGCGGTGACCGGGGTTGCTTGCGAGCCCCTGGACTTTCAGCAGTACCCGAGTTTCGCGATCGACTGACTGGGCGTCACACGCGCGACGTCTTACAGGCGGCGGGCGCCTCAATAACCGCCCGCCGTTTGGCTCGGGCGCTCCGGATAGCCGTCGAGACGGACGACTCGGGTCTCCAGCGCGCCGTCGGGAAGGAGCGTGATCTCTCGATAGCCGGGGGCTTGGGTATCGATCGCGAAATCGGCTTGGCGCGGTGCGAACTGAACGCAGGTCGAGGGTGTTCCAAGGACACGGTAATCCTCGATCCGATGCTCGAATTCCTGGTGGATGTGACCGCAGACCAGGGCTTTGACATGAGTGTGTCGGTCGCAGATCCCGATCAGCTCGTCTCCGTCCTCGACCCGGAGCTTGTCCATCCATGCGCTCCGCACAGGGATCGGATGCTGATGCAGGAAGATGACGGCGGGTGAGGGGTCTGCCGCGACGGCATCGCGAAGCGCTGCGAGTCGGTCCGGGCCGATCCGTCCGCCTTCGCGTCCCGGCTCGGTGGAATCGAGAAACACGAGATTCCAGCCGCCGTGCTTGCGTGCGGTGACCGGCCCGAGTGCTGCAGGTCCGAGCAGTTCGTGCATCAGTGCGCGCGAGTCGTGGTTGCCGGGGATACAGTAGTAGGGCAGCCCGGTGCGATCGAGCAAGCGACGAAGCGTGCGATAGCCTTCACGCGACTCGTCATGGACGAGATCGCCCGTGAGCACCAAAGCGTCTGCCGGCGGCGAATGCGCGAGCGCGAGCTCCAACACCGCCTCGAAGCTACGCCGCGTGGTGACGTCGAGCAACTGCCCCTCGGGGTCGGCGAAGAGGTGCGGATCGGTCAACTGCAGAAGCGTCCGCCTTTGGGCGGTGCGCTCCGAACGGATTTCCCCCGGAGTCCGATACGGGGCGATGTCTGGCGCAATGTCGAATGTCCGTAAGCCGGTGGACGCTGGCATAGTCTGCTCCTTGTTGATCAGCATAGGATATAGCAGGTGCACTGGGGCGCGTTGCCGAACCAGTTCACAGACTTGTCGAGGGACGACGTCGCCCATAAAAAGGGACGATCGCAGTCATTGGAACAAACAATTTCTGAAACGGCTTCGAGGTGACTAAGGTCATCGGTGAAGGTTCAGCCAACCCCCGTTCATTCCATCGTGAGGAGATCGACATGGAGCTCAAGGGCAGCAAAACCGAAGAGAGTTTGAAGGAAGCCTTCGCGGGCGAGTCTCAGGCCAATCGTCGCTACCTCTACTTCGCCGCCAAGGCCGATGTCGAGGGCTACAACGATGTCGCGGCGGTCTTCCGCTCCACCGCCGAGGGCGAGACCGGCCACGCACACGGCCACCTGGAATATCTCGAAGCCGTCGGCGATCCGGCCACCGGCATGCCGATCGGTCCGACCGGCGACAACCTGCGTGCGGCCATCGCGGGCGAGACCCACGAGTACACCGACATGTACCCCGGCATGGCCAAGACCGCGCGTGACGAAGGATTCGACGAGGTCGCCGATTGGTTCGAGACGCTCGCCAAGGCCGAGCGCTCGCACGCCAACCGCTTTCAGAAGGCGCTCGACAACCTGGACGCCTAAATCGTGTCCCGAGGTGACCGGCCGACTGATCGTCTCGCTGGACGTGGTCGATTCCGAAAGCGCCGACAGCGGATTCGGTCTGGAGAGAAGGCGCTTTCGATGATTCGCGGAGACGGAGCGACCGGCAACTAACGGCATGTAGGGGCGACTTGAGTCGCCCCTTCTCGTTGTGCCGCGAGGCGCAGTGCGGATCACGACGTTCCGAAATCGCCCCCAAGCTGCGAAGACGCCAATCGGATCGTCGCGTGCGTCGCGGACTCACGCTGCTCTACTCTCCGCCGTATAATCGCGCCTCGACCTCAAGCGCTCAAATCGCCCGAAGGCGCGATCCTCGTCGACGAACAAGGGCGCACAAGGTCGACGCTTGACCTTGGATGACGGGGCTCGCCCCATAGACCTTAAACCTTCCTCATTCTTTAAACCGCGTCCGTTGCGACGCGTCTGAATGAATGCGATGCGGAGTCAGCGTGAGAAGA
>NZ_DATITZ010000323.1:0-11525 GCF_035467215.1 Thiocapsa sp.
CGCGGCGCGCTCCGAAGGGTTGCAGGCGATTGCCGAGGTCCTCGGGAGGCATGAACGCCTGACGGCGCGTATCGAGGGCCACACGGATCGCTCCGGCAGCGCAAGCAAGAATCTCGCGCTTTCACAGGAACGCGCCAGCTCGGTCAAGGATGCCTTGGCTGCGATGGGTGTCGATGCCGCGCGCATCGAGATCGTCGGGATGGGGGAGACCCGCCCCGTCGACGACGGCGCCGCGGCTCAAGCGCGGCAGCGCAATCGTCGTGTCGAGGTCTATCTGATCGAGCCTTGATGCGCTTAACGGGGGCTCTGCCGAGCGCGCTTGCCTGCAAGACCTGAAGGGGCTGCCGATGCGAATGAATTCGCAACGACGCGCAGGTCGATCCTTGTCCCGAAAATCGCCTAAGCGGCCGCCTCGCGCGGTGCGTGCTCCATGACTTCGGCCTGGAGCGATCGGATGCCCGCGACCAGCGCGTCGCGGTCCTGCAGCAGTGTCGTGATGGGGTCGGTCAGGGCCTCGCGGTCGAGGCGATCGAGCTTGAGCAGCTGCCGGGCGTGCGCGTGAACCATGCGGTGCAGGGCGTCGAGTCGGCCGAAGGCACGGTGGTGCGGATGTCCGCTCGAGGCGGCATGGATGCGTGCATCGGTCGTGGCATCGCTGCGCGATGGGTCCTGCAGGATGGTGGAGGCGACATACTGCAGCAGCTGCGCGGCCGCTTCCTGCTCGTTTCGGGCGCGTGCGGGGATGCCGATTGAAAGCTGATAGGCAAGGTACAGGGCCACTGCAAGTGCCGGAACGAGCGCGACCAGTCCGATCGGCGATCTTTGCGCCTTTGTGCGAATCATTCGGCAGAGGTTGAAGTATGGACCCTAGCTTCGCAGGATGGCACACGAAAAGTGTCATGGCTTCCTGCCGCTCACTCTATCACGGGGGCACTCTAGGGCGACAGTCATCCGAGAAGGAGCGATGGCCGACACAACCAAAAAAACCGGAGGTGCTGATGCACCGCCGGTTTCCGGGTCGCTTCCGGCCGGAGACCGGACCGATGGAGCGTCGCGCTTCGCGTCGGCGCGAAGCGCGATCAGAGGTTTGTCAGAACTGAGCCTCTTCGGTCGAGCCGGTCAGGGCCGTCACCGAGGATGCGCCGCCCTGGATGGTGGTCGTGACGTCGTCGAAATAGCCGGCGCCGACCTCCTGCTGGTGCGACACGAAGGTGTAGCCCTTCTCGCGCGCCGCGAACTCGGGCGCCTGCACCTTCTCGACATAGTGGCGCATGCCTTCCCCGCGGGCGTAGTCGTATGCGAGGTCGTACATGTTGAACCACATGCTGTGGATGCCGGCCAGCGTGATGAACTGGTACTTGTAGCCCATGTCGGCAAGCTCGTCCTGGAACTTGGCGATGGTGACATCGTCGAGGTTCTTCTTCCAGTTGAAGGACGGCGAGCAGTTGTAAGCCAGGAGCTTGTTGGGGTTCTGCGCGAGGACCGCTTGCGCGAACTCGCGGGCGAAGCCCAGATCCGGGGTGCCGGTCTCGCACCACACCAGATCGGCGTAAGGCGCATAGGCCAGACCGCGGCTGATCGCCTGCTCCAGACCATTGCGGACCGTATAAAAGCCGTCATCGGTACGTGCGCCGGTGACGAACGGACGGTCGTTGTCGTCGACATCGGAGGTCAGCAGGGTTGCTGCTTCGGCATCGGTGCGGGCCAAGAGCAGCGTCGGGACACCCATGACGTCGGCGGCGAGCCGTGCGGCGACCAGCTTCTGCACAGCCTCGCGGGTCGGCACCAGCACCTTGCCGCCCATGTGGCCGCACTTCTTGACCGCGGCGAGCTGATCCTCGAAATGCACGCCGGAGGCACCCGCGGCGATCATGTTCTTCATCAGCTCGAAGGCGTTGAGAACGCCGCCGAAGCCGGCCTCGGCATCGGCCACGATCGGCAGGAAGTAATCGATATAGCCCGCGTCACCCGGCTCGATGCCCTTCGACCACTGGATCTCGTCGGCGCGCTTGAAGGCGTTGTTGATGCGCCGCACCATGGTGGGGACGGAGTCGTAGGCGTAGAGTGACTGATCCGGATACATGGTCTCGGAGGTGTTGCCGTCCGCGGCGACCTGCCAGCCCGACAGATAGATCGCCTCGATCCCGGCCTTGGCCTGCTGCATCGCCTGACCACCCGTGAGGGCACCCATGCAGTTGACGTAGCCCTTCTTCGCCTCGCCGTGAACCAGCTTCCACAGCTTTTCGGCGCCGCGCTTGGCGTAGGTCTGCTCGGGCTGAACCGAGCCGCGCAGACGCACGACATCTTCGGCTGAGTAGCCGCGGATCACGTCGGTCCAGCGGGGGTTTTCGGCCCAGTCTTGCTTCAGGGCTTGGATCTGTTCTTGGCGGGTCATGGTGGTGCTCCCATTGAGTCTGTTAGACGATCCGCTCGACCTTGCAGTGCAGGGTCGTCCTGTCGGGGTTTCAGTGGTGTGCCCTTCAGGAGCGCAGATGTTTGACCGTCCTACTCGGTCTTAAAACGGGAAACTACCGGGGCTTCGACCATTTGGCGAGGCAATTATCCTAATTTTCTTTATTGTTTTTGATAATTTTCAATGAACGCTGACGCATTCAGGTTTGAAGCGATGGAGCAGGGCCTCTCGCGGAGCAGTCTCGATCCGGATCCGATCCGCTTGTTCGAGCAGTGGTACACCGCCGCGATCGAGACGGCGCTGCCGGAACCCAACGCCATGAGCCTTTGCACGGTGGAGGAGGGCGGACAGCCCTACGTCCGCACCGTGTTGCTCAAGCTCTTCGACCGCGAGGGGTTCGTTTTCTTCACCAACTTCGAAAGCCGCAAGGCCCGACAGATCGACCGCAATCCGCAGGTCGCCGCACTCTTCCCCTGGGTAGCGTTGGCGCGCCAGGTCCAGATCACGGGACGTGCCGAGCGCATCCCGACCGCCGAATCGCTGCGTTATTTCGCCACCCGGCCGCGCGGCAGCCAGATCGGCGCCTGGTCGTCGCCGCAGAGTCAGGTGATCACCTCGCGGTCGTTGCTCGAGGCCAAGGTCGCGGAGATGAGGCAGCGGTTCGCGCACGGCGAGATCCCGTTGCCGGACTTCTGGGGCGGCTATCGCATCGTTCCGAGCCGCATCGAGTTCTGGCAAGGGCGGGAGAGTCGGCTGCACGACCGCTTTCTCTACAGCCGCGAAGGCGACGGGTCCTGGAGGATCGAGCGGCTCGCGCCTTAAACCGCGTCCAGAGCGAGATGCTAACTTCAGAGTGAGTTCGACGTTTGGTGCATCCACGGCCCTTAGCGGGGGGCGCGGTTTAAAAATTTATACTTTTTAATATCTTAAACCGCACCAACTCTAACAGTCGTCAAATCTGCCGCAGTCGATCCCATCCAAAAACATTGAATACCGCGCTGGGCGGGGTTTAGATGGGAGGTCAGAGCGGGCTGCGTCGCTCCGACTTAAAGCGCTCCGGCGTCCGTCAAGAGCCGGTGAACCGCCCGGGCGACCTGCCGATAACCGACCGCGTTCGGATGGATTTGGTCGGCCTTCAGCTCCCGATCGGCGAGGACATCGGCCAGCACCTTGTCCTCGAGCGGGACCTCGAGCTCGTCCGCTAGCTCCCGATAGAGCGGATGGGTGCCGAGGAACAACCCCGGCTTGGGGATGCCGAGCAGCACGACCGATGCGCCCCGGTTGCGCGCGAGCACCACCATCTGCCGGAGAGTAGCCTTGGTCTGCTCGAGGTCGCGCCTGCGCAGCGTGTCGTTGCCGCCGTGACCGAGGATCGCCAGACTCGGTTGCACGGCGTCGAGCACCCCGGGTAGCCGTGCTAGACCGGCGTCGCTTTCCTCCCCCGACACGCCGGCGTTCACCACCTCACGGCCGCTCAGCACCGCCAGGACCTCCGCGAAACCCTCGCCGTCGCCTGCCCCGGTGCCGCGCGTGAGGCTGTCGCCGAAGGCCAGGATGACCGCATCGCTCGGCAACAGCGGCAGCTCGGGCGCGCGGCTGCAGCCGACGAGGAGCGGTGGCGCCAACAACAGGATCAAAATGCGTTGGGTCATCTCAGGCATGAGTCCCGCATCGGGGTAGGGCACGGGATCCGTGGGCGTTGCATTAGCCAACCACCCGACGCCAATAGCTCATGCGCCAGTAATAGAGCACGGTGGTGTCCGGCCAGGGATAGGAGTCGGCGTACGGGGTTCCGCGCATGGGTTGCTCGATGTTGTCGCGTGAGGGATCGATCGGTCGCCAGCCTTCGTCGAGTGTTTCGCCCTCGACCGGAACGCGGGTGTTGCCGATGCTGCGACGCTCCGATGCGCCGTAGTCGCGGTAATTCCGTTGGGCCTCTTCCAGGCTCACGGTGTTGCTGCTGCCCGGCATCCGGGCGAAGCGCAATTGAGTCAGATCGTCCTCCCAACCGCAGATCGGGCAGACCTGGTGAAAGCCGGGTTCGCGATCATGGACACGGTAGCCGCAGCAGGGGCAGGGGAATTTGGTGTCTTCGGTCAATGCGGTCTCCGTGTGAGTCGGGGTGGCGCGGGCGGTTGGGCGTCGGCCTTCAGCGTTCAGCCTCCGGCCTCCGGCTGTCAGCCACCAAAACACTCGCCTCGCGACGGCGCGACGCCTAATAAAAAAGGGGCGCACCGGGCGCCCCTTCGTTTTCTTCCACACCCTCGGATCGGCGCCTAAGCCCTGTCCGAAGTGACACGCGCTGTTCTCAATCAGCCGGTAATATTCCACCGACCAATGGAGCTCCGTATGGCAGTGGTCCAGGACGCTTGTCCTGCATCATCCCAAAACCATCCTAAACCGCGTCCGCTCCGACGCTTACGGATGCCCGGAGACCAAGCCCCAAGCGAAAACAGCGCATATCACACCGAGACGCGGTTTAGTTGACCTTAGGCTCGAGCTCGCCCTTGGCATACCGATCGGTCATGGCCTCGAGGGACATCGGCGTGATCTTGCTGGCATTGCCGGCGGTGCCGAAGGCTTCGTAGCGGTCCTTGCAGATGCCCTTCATGGCCTTGGTGGCGGCGATGAAGTATTTGCGCGGATCGAACTCCTTGGGGTTCTCGGCCAGGAACTTGCGGATGGCGCCGGTGGAGGACATGCGCAGGTCGGTGTCGATGTTGACCTTGCGCACGCCGTTCTTGATGCCCTCGACGATCTCCTCGACCGGCACGCCGTAGGTCTCGCCCATGTCGCCGCCGTACTGGTTGATGATGGCCAACCAATCCTGCGGGACGGACGAGGAGCCATGCATGACCAGATGGGTGTTGGGGATGCGCTTGTGGATCTCGCGTACGCGCTCGATGGCGAGGATGTCGCCGGTGGGCGGACGGGTGAACTTGTAGGCGCCGTGCGAGGTGCCGATGGCGATGGCGAGTGCGTCTACACCGGTCTTCTTCACGAAGTCGGCGGCCTCTTCCGGATCGGTCAGCAACTGGCTGTGATCCAGGATACCTTCCGCGCCGATGCCGTCTTCTTCGCCGGCCTGTCCGGTCTCGAGCGAGCCCAGGCAACCCAGCTCGCCTTCGACCGAGACGCCGCAGGCATGGGCCATCTCGACGACGCGACGGGTGACGTCGACGTTGTACTCATAGGAGGTCGGGGTCTTGCCGTCCTCGCCGAGCGAGCCGTCCATCATGACGGACGAGAAGCCGAGCTGGATGGAGCGCTGGCAGACGGCGGCCGAGGTACCGTGATCCTGGTGCATGCACACCGGGATGTGCGGCCACTCCTCGATGGCGGCCAGGATCAGGTGGCGCAGGAAGGGGGCGCCGGCATACTTACGCGCACCGGCGGACGCCTGCACGATCACGGGGGAGTCCGTCTCGTCGGCGGCCTCCATGATGGCGCGCATTTGCTCGAGGTTGTTGACGTTGTAGGCGGGGACGCCGTACTGGTGCTCGGCGGCATGGTCGAGCAATTGACGCAGCGAAATCAGGGCCATGTGTATTCTCCTCGTATCGGACTGACAGCTAAAAACGGGCGGGCGAGCAGCAAGGATCGCTGGCTCAGTCTTTCGTCAGGAGCTTGTGCTCGCCGACCCGCATGATTTTCAGAATATTCGTTTGGCCTTCGACACCCGAGCGATCGCCCTTGGTGATGATCACCAGGTCGCCGTCGCGGACCGTTCCGCGTCGCATCAGCTCCTCGACGACCTCGCGATTCACCTCGTGGATGTCCGTGCTGGACACGTCGAAGCTTACCGGATAGACGCCGCGGAAAACCCTGACTTTTCTTCGGGTTGGCGCGGATCGTGTAATCGCGTAGATCGGGATCCCCGAGCGGATACGCGACATCCATTTCACGGTCGAGCCGGTCTCGGTCAAGGCGGCGATCGCCTTCACGCCCAAGTGATTTGCCGTGTACATGGCGGCCATGGCGATGGCTTCGTCGACGCGACCGAAGACCGAATCGATGCGGTGTCCCGAGCGGGTGACATGCTTTTCGGCTTCGAGACAGATGCGGTCCAGCGCCTCCACTACCTTGGCCGGGTTCTTCCCGATCGAGCTCTCTGCCGAAAGCATGACCGCGTCCGTACCGTCAAGCACCGCATTGGCCACGTCGAAGACCTCCGCCCGTGTCGGGATCGGGTTTTCGATCATGGACTGCATCATCTGGGTGGCGGTGATGACGACGCTGTTGAGCTCGCGGGCGCGGTTGATCAGATTCTTCTGGGCGGCCGGAAGCTCCGCGTCGCCGATCTCCACGCCCAGATCGCCGCGCGCGACCATGATGACATCCGCGGCATTGATAATGTCGTCGATCGCCCGGAGCGACTCGGCCCGCTCGATCTTGGCGACGATGCCGCCGTGACCGCCGGCCTCGTAGAAGAGCTCGCGGGCGAGCCGGACGTCGTCGCCGTTGCGCACGAAGGAGACGGCCAGATAGTCGGCATCGATCTCGGCCGCGAACCGGATGTCTTCCTGGTCTTTCTCGGTCAAGGCCGGAGCCGACAGGCCGCCGCCCTTCTTGTTGATGCCCTTGTTGTTGGAGAGGGCGCCGCCGACGACCACCTTGCAGTCGATCCGCCCCCCGTTCACCGCTTCCACCCACAGCTCGATCGCGCCGTCGTCGAGCAGGAGCGTGTCGCCGTGGCCGACGTCGTCGACCAGCTCTGGATAGGTGGTCCCGACCCGGTGGCGATCACCGGAATCCAGAGGGCAGTCGGCGTCGATGGCGAAGGCATCGCCCCGCCCGAGCAGGATCGGGCCGTCCGCGAACTTGCCGATGCGGATCTTGGGTCCCTGCAGATCCACGAGAAGCGCGATCTCGCGCCCGGCTGCGGCCGCACGCTCGCGGATCCGATCGGCACGCTCGCGATGCCGGTCGTGGGTGTCATGGGACAGGTTGAGGCGAACGACATCCACCCCGGCGGCGATGATCTCGTCCATCACCGATACGGGGTCGGTCGCGGGGCCGAGTGTAGCGACGATCTTCGTGCGTCTTGGCATGTGTAGCCTCCGGCTGCTTGCCTCCGGCCTCCAAGCCCCGGCTTCCGAGCACATCGCTGGAGGCCGGAGGCAGGTGGCTGGAGGCGAGCTGCGCTGATCAGTCCTTCGCCCGGGCCTCGAGCATGGCTACTGCCGGCAGCGTCTTGCCTTCCAGGTATTCCAGGAAGGCGCCTCCGGCGGTGGAGATATAGGAGACCTTCTCGTAGATGTCGTACTTCTGGATCGCCGCGATGGTGTCGCCGCCGCCGGCCAGGCTGAAGCCCGGTGCATCCGCGATGGCCATCGAGACCGTTTTGGTCCCGCCGCCGAATTGATCGAACTCGAACACGCCGACCGGGCCGTTCCAGACGATGGTCCCTGCCTTGGCGATGACCTCGGCCAGCTCCTGGGCGGACTTGGGCCCGATGTCGAAGATCATGTCGTCTTCGGTGACATCGGCGACGTCCTTGGTGACGGCCGGCTCGTTCTCGTCGAACTTTTTGCCGCAGACCACGTCGACCGCGATCGGGATGCTCGCGCCGCGCGCCGTCATCTTCTCCATCAGCGCCTTGGCGACGGGGATCAGGTCATGCTCGCAGAGCGACTTGCCGACCGGAAAACCGGCCGCGGCGAGAAAGGTGTTGGCGATACCGCCGCCGACCACGAGCTGATCGACCTTCTCGGACAGGGCCTCCAGGACGGTCAACTTGGTCGAGACCTTGGATCCGCCGACGATGGCGACCATCGGGCGCGCCGGAGCGGCGAGCGCCTTCTGGAGCGCGTCGAGCTCTTCGGCGAGCAGCAGTCCCGCACAGGCAACCGGCGCCTGTTGGCCGACGCCGTGCGTGGAGGCCTGGGCGCGATGGGCGGTGCCGAAGGCGTCCATGACGAAGACGTCGCAGAGTGCGGCGTACTGCTTGGCGAGGTCTGCGTTGTCCTTGCCTTCGCCCTTGTTGAAGCGAACGTTTTCAAGCAGGACCAGCTCACCGTCGGCGAGCTCGGGGGCCTGCTCGAGATAATCACGCACGACCCGGACCTCGCGGCCCAGCTTGGCGCCAAGTGTATCGGCGACGGGCTTGAGCGAATCGGCCTCGGAGAAGACACCTTCCTCGGGGCGACCCAGATGCGACATCACCATCACCTTGGCACCTGCCTTCATGCAATGCTCGAAGGTCGGCATGGAGGCGGTGATACGCGCATCCGAGGTGACCTTGCCGCCCTTCACGGGGACATTGAGATCGGAGCGGATCAGCACCCGCTTCCCGGCGAGATCCAGATCGGTGAGCTTGATGAAGGACATGGTGAGATTCCTCGTTGAGTGGATAGCTTTCTAAATATTAAATCAGCAATAGAAGAGTTGATTACATCGATATCGATGGCTGTCCAGGCGCAATTCGAGACATGTAATAGGCTGAACAAATGTAAAGTGATCGCGTAACTGTCGTGGACGGAAAAACCATCTGAGCTCCGTGGCCGCTCCTATTGCGAGGGTAGACAACCCGAGCCGATGTTCTGCAAGGCGGAAAGGAGTCTTCTGCCCTTGACCGAAGGCCACTGGCTCATGCCGCAGCGAGGTCGATGCGGATAGCCATGGGGCGGGTTTCGCCGACTTCGATCTGCTCCGCGAGCACGCGAAGCGCGAGCACCTCGACCTTCGCCATGGCCTCCTCGGCGTCTTTGCCGTAAGCAAGCGCGCCTGGGATCTCGGGGATCTCGGCGATCCAGCGGCCGTCCTCTTCTTGCTCCGATTCGATATGGAAGTGCATGGCTTTTCCGGTTGCGCCTCGGCTTTTCTCGACAAGTCCGTTCCCACGCCTCGCGTGGGAACGAGCCGCTTGTGTCGACGAAGCTTACTTTGAAACGTGCTCCACCATACGCAGCATGTTGCAGGTGTAGCCGTACTCGTTGTCGTACCAGGAGACGACCTTCACGAAGGTCGGATCCAGCGCGATACCTGCCTCGGAGTCGAAGACCGAGGGCGTGGCGCAGCCGCGGAAATCGGTGGAGACCACCTTCTCATCCGTGTAACCCAGCACGCCGGCCAGATCGCCGGACTCTGACGCCTTCTTCATGGCCGCGCAGATGTCGGCATAGGTCGCCTCTTTGGTCAGCTCGACGGTCAGGTCGACCACGGAGACGTCGGAGGTCGGCACCCGGAAGGCCATGCCGGTCAGCTTGCCGTTGAGCTCGGGCAGCACCTTGCCGGCCGCTTTCGCGGCACCGGTGGAGGAGGGGATGATGTTCTCCAGGATGCCGCGACCGCCGCGCCAGTCCTTCATGGAAGGACCGTCGACCGTCTTCTGGGTCGCGGTGGCGGCATGCACCGTGGTCATGAGACCGCGCTTGATGCCCCAGTTGTCGTGCAGCACCTTGGCGACCGGGGCCAGGCAGTTGGTGGTGCAGGAGGCGGCGGAGATGATCTCCTGTCCGGCATAGGTCTTGTGGTTGACGCCGTAAACGAACATCGGGGTCGCGTCCTTGGAGGGCGCGCTCTGCACGACCTTCTTGGCGCCGGCCTCGATGTGCTTGCGGCAGGAGGCGTCGTCGAGGAAGAACCCGGTGCACTCGATAACCAGCTCCGCACCGACGTCGCCCCACTTCAGATTGGCCGGATCGCGCTCGGCGGTGAGACGAATGCTCTTGCCGTTCACGATCATGGTGTGGCCGTCGACGGCGATATCGCCTTGGAAATTACCGTGGACCGAGTCGTACTTGAGCATGTAGGCCAGGTATTCGGGGTCGAGCAGGTCGTTGATGGCGACGACCTCGATCCCGGGGAAATCCTTCGCGATTGCGCGAAATGCCATACGACCGATACGACCGAAACCATTGATGCCGACTTTAAGTGTCATTGAGAGAGACTCCTCTTAGCGAATAAAAACCTTCGGTGCTCGGACCTCGGCCTACCGGCGTAGGATGGTCGGGTGACCGAAGGTGCGAACCCAGAAACAAACGATCGGTGGGCGCCTAGGCTGCGGCGCTTGGATGCCGAATGATGCAGCGCGGCCGCCGAACCATTGATTGTTCGGCGGCCCATGCGCGAGACAGCCGGTTAAATCAGAGTACGCCCCTGACCTTGGCGACCAGGTTCTCGACGGTGAACCCGAATTCCTTGAAGAGCGGGCCGGCAGGCGCCGATTCACCAAAGCGGTCGACACCCAGGATCGCGCCCTGGTGACCGACATACTTCCACCAGCCGTCCGTGACCGCTGCCTCGACCGCAACCCGCGCGGCGACGGCCTTGGGCAGCACCGACTCGCGATAGGCGGCATCCTGCGCATCGAAGGTGTCGGTCGAGGGCATCGACACCACGCGGATCGCCTTGTCGGACATCGCCTCGGCGGCCTTCATGGCCAGCTCGACCTCGGAGCCCGTGGCGATGATGATCGCATCCGGGGTGCCGGCACAGTCGCGCAGCACATAGCCGCCGCGCGCGATGGCCGCGAGCTGCTCCGGGGTCCGGCTCATGTGCGCGAGGTTCTGGCGCGAGAAGATCAGACAGCTCGGACCGGTGCGCCGCTCGATGGCGAGCTTCCAGGACACCGCCGATTCGACCGCGTCGCACGGCCGCCAGACGCTCATGTGCGGGATCATGCGCAGCGTCGGGATCTGCTCGACCGGCTGATGGGTCGGGCCGTCCTCGCCCAAGCCGATGGAGTCGTGGGTGTAGACGAAGATCGACTGGATCTTCATGAGTGCGGCCATGCGCAGTGCATTGCGGGCGTACTCGGAGAACATCAGGAAGGTGGCGCCGTAGGGCACGAAGCCGCCGTGCAGCGCGATGCCGTTCATGATGGCCGACATGCCGAACTCGCGCACGCCGTAGTAGAGGTAGGTGCCCGAGGCATCCGACTTGCCGACCCCTTTGCACCCCTTCCAAATGGTCAGGTTGGACCCGGCCAGGTCGGCGGAGCCGCCGAGGAGCTCCGGCAGCAGGGGGCCGAAGCCGTTGAGGGCGTTCTGGGAGGCCTTGCGCGAGGCGATGGTCTCGCCCTTCTCCACCACGGAGGTGATGTAGGCGGCGGATTGCTCCGCCCAGTCGGCGGGCAGCTCGCCGGCCATGCGGCGCCGGAACTCGGAAG
>NZ_DATITZ010000324.1:0-15432 GCF_035467215.1 Thiocapsa sp.
GGCTGAAGTATAAAACAAAAAAGCCCTCGCAATCGATTGCGAGGGCTTTTTTGTTTTATACTTCAGCCCGACCGACCGAGCGCCCCAGCCTTGAATGAAGGCAGCCGGGCGTCCTCCGGAAACCCCTTCAGGATCCCGACACCGTGCCTGCGCCCGCGCTTGTTCTTGCATCGACCTCGCCCTACCGGCGCCAACTCCTGGAGCGCTTGGGGCTGCCCTTTACGACCGCGGCCCCCGAGGTCGACGAACGCCCGCGCCCCGGTGAATCGCCTCAGGTGCTGGTCCTGCGCTTGGCGGAGGCCAAGGCCAGGGCGGTCGCCTCCACCCGTCCGAACGCGCTCGTCATCGGGTCGGATCAGGTCGCCTGTATCGACGAGGAGATCTTGGGAAAGCCCGGAGACCGGGCCCGCGCCATCGCCCAACTGGAGCGGGCGTCCGGGCGAATCGTCGTCTTCCAGACGGGCTTGTGTCTGCTGAACACAGCGTGCGGGCGCGCCCAAACCCTCGTCGAACCCTTTCGCGTCCATTTCAGACACCTCGACCGACAACAGATCGAAGGGTATCTGGATCGCGAGCAACCCTTCGATTGCGCCGGCAGCTTCAAGTCGGAAGGTCTCGGTATCGCGTTATTCGAGCGGCTTGAAGGTGACGATCCCAATACCTTGATCGGACTACCTCTCATCCGCTTGGTCTCATTGCTCGAATCGGAAGGAATACATCCGCTTCATGACTGATCAAGCGGTGAATCGGGGTCGAGCTCACTCATCGGGCACGCCGAACGCGATCGCAATGCACTGGAATGAGCAATTTCAACAACACACTGAAATATATGATATTAGCCAACAAAAGCTCAGGCCATTTCAAGAATACGAGTCCTGCGGAGCGCATGGAAAAACGAGGCATTTTATCCGCAATCGTACATTGCAAAGACGGCTTTCGTGAGCCAATATCAAATCGTCGTCGAAAAGATGACGCAGAGCGCGCCTGCCGAGTCGATCATCCCGCTTCGCATTCGCATGGTATCGCCTTGGCCCCGTACGAGCCTGCGCGCTCATTCGGAGTATTCACCGTCGCAACAGCTGCGACGCGCCCGGCTCACGCTCGAGAGGACACGCGGACCATGCCGACCTATCCGATCAGTATCAGGTATCTAGCGTTCCTGCTGTTGTCGATTGCCCTGCTCGGCTTAGCGGGCTGCGGCAGCGACGGCGGTCAACGCGACACCTCAGGAGAAAGCTGGACCCAAGGCGAGGTGGTCGCCGGCTCGGACACCTTCCCCGTTCCGGCGGAGATCCAGCCCAATGTCGATTTCTGGCGCCACGTCTACGGCATCTGGGGTCGCGGAGACGTCGCCATCCACGACGACCAGCACATGGACGTCATCTACGAGGTCGTCAAGCTGCCCCTGCCCATCAAAGAAGGCTACACGGACTCGCAACGCTCGCTGGTGCGCGACCGTACGGATGCTTACAAGGGCCAGCTGCGCCTTCTGGAAGAGCGCGTGCGAACCGGGCAGAGCCTGAGCAGCAGCGACAAGGCGCTCCTGGCGAAGCTCGAGCGGTCCGGCGGTCGCGCCGCGGTCTACGGGGCTGCCGACCGCGTGCGCAGTCAACGCGGTCTGCGCGAACGCTTCCATCGCGGCGTGGAGATCAGCGGACGGTACGACACGGCCTTTCGCGAGATCATGCGCAGTCACGGTGTCCCGGAGGATCTCGCCTATCTCCCGCACGTGGAATCCTCGTTTCAGACCAATGCCCGATCCGGCGTCGGCGCCGCAGGCGTGTGGCAGTTCATGCCCGCAACCGGTCGGATGTACATGAACGTCAACGACACCGTCGACGAGCGACTCGATCCCATCATCGCGGCCGACGGTGCCGCTCGTTATCTCTCCCAGGCCCATCGCCGCCTCGGGAGCTGGCCTCTCGCCATCACCTCCTACAACCACGGTCAAGGCGGGATGGCGAATGCCAAGGCCCAGCACGGCAACGACATCGGCGGCATCGTGAAGAACTACCGCGGCCAATACTTCGGCTTCGCGTCACGGAATTTCTACGCCGAGTTCATCGCCGCCCGCGAGGTGACACGCAACGCCGATCGCTATTTCCCGGAGGGTGTCCGCCGCGAGGAGCCTTGGCCGCACGATCGTCTGGTCCTTCAGCACCCCATGCCGGTGGACCACCTCGCCGGACACTACGGCCTGACCCCGAATCGCCTGGCCGACTTGAACATGCATTGGCGCGACCGCGCACGCGACGGTCGGGCCTATCTGCCCCCGGGCAGCACGGTGTGGCTCCCGGCCGGAACCAAACAGCGCGTCGCCAGCCATCCGCCACCGGTCTCCAACGTCCTGGTCGCCCGCGCCGAACCCAAGGCATCGCCGGTAGCCCGTCAGGCCATCGCCAAGGTCGAGCGGCCGGCCACCAAGCCGACGACGCCCAAGGTGCAGGCATCGACGAAGCCGGCGGCAAAGGTGACCACCAAACAGGTCGCAAAGGCGCCGGCCGAGAAGAAGTCGACCACGGCGGCGCGCTACCATGTCGTCAAGCCGCAGGAGACGCTCTATCGCGTCGCGGTTCAGAACGGCATCACTGTCGCCGAGCTGCGCAAGCTGAACAAGATGCGGCCGGACGACAACAAGATTCGCCCGGGACAGAAGCTCAAGGTCAGCATTTAAGCCGCGTCCGGCGCGGCCTGACTGAACTGGAGCGGGTCCGGCGTGGTGCGGACCCAGCAAGGTCGGCTGGACGTGGTTTAAATGGATATTAAAGCACCTTACTCACCCATTTGACCGCCATGTCCTGCGGGTCGCTTTCGATGCGGAATCCGAGTGATTTGACCAAGGCCAGCATCCGACTGTTGGCACTGAGCACCTCGCCGTCCATGACTCTAAAGCCGCGCGAGCGGGCGTTCTGCATCAGCGAGCGCATCAATCGCGCGCCGATTCCGAGGTTGCGCCAGGTGTCGGAGACGACGATCGCGAACTCGCAGGCCTCGCCGCCCGGTCGGGCCATATAGCGGGCCACGCCGACCTGGACGTCGGACCCATCGTGCTCGACCACACCGATCAGGGCCATCTCGCGGTCGTAGTCGATCTGGGTGAAGCGCACCAACATCTCGGGCGTCAGCTCCTTGATCGCCTGCATGAATCTGAAATACTTGGTCTGCTCCGAGAGACCCCGAACGAACTCCTGCTCCATCTGGGCATCTTCCGGGCGAATCGGTCGAATCACCAGATCCTTGCCGTCCGGCAGTTGGACACGCTCGATGAGGTGGCTCGGATAGGGGTGGATCGCCATGTGTCCGTAGGTCGTCTGCTGGGGCGGACGATAATCGACCTTGATGCGCGCATCCACGGCAACGACATCCTTGTCGTTTCCGATCAATGGGTTGATGTCCATCGAGATGATCTCGGGCAACTCGCAAACCATCTCGGAAACCCGTTGAAGAATCTTCGCCAAGGCCACGCGATTCATCGGCGGCATGTGCTGGAAGGCACCCATGAGACGCACGATCCGGGTGTGGTCGATCATGGTCTGGATGATGAAGGCGTTGAGGGGCGGCAGACCGAGCGCGCGATCCTCGAGGACCTCGACCTTGGTGCCGCCGGCACCGAAACTGATGACGGGACCGAAGATCCGGTCCCGGGTCACGCCGATCATCAGCTCGCGTGCAGCACGCGTGGAGGCCATGTGCTCGACCGTGATGCCCTCCATGCGCGCATCCGGACGCAGCCGCTTGGCACGCTCGACGATCTCGGTGAAGGTCCGGCGCACCGATTGGGCATCGTCGATGTTCAGCCGCACCCCGTCGACATCGGACTTATGCTCCAGATCCGGCGAGTTGATCTTCATCACCACCGGGAATCCTAGGGCTTGGGCGGCCATCAGGGCCTCGTTCGGCGTGCGGGTCAACACCGCCTGCATCGTCGGGATGCGAAACGCTGAGAGGATCGCCTTCGCCTCCACCGTGCCCAGCGTCTTGCGCCCCTCGGCCATGACGCCCTCGATGATGAGGCGCGCGCCCTCCACGTCCGGTGCGTCCTCCTGCGAGAGCGGCCCAGGCGACTGCATCAGCAGCTTCTGGTTGCGCTGGTGGGTGGCGAGGAACGAGAAGGCGTCGATCGCCACCTCCGGGCTATCGAAATGCGGCACGTCGTGCTCGGCCAGCAGCTCTTGGGCCTCGGCGACCCGCTTCCCGCCCATCCAACAGGCGAGCACCGGTTTGCGGCTGTCCTTGGCTGCCGCGATGACCTGCTCGGCCGTGGCAACCGGATCGCCGAACACCAAGGGCGCCAGGATACAGAGCACCCCGTCGACCTCCGGGTCCGCGAGACAGGCGTCCAAGGCGAGCCGATAGCGCTCCGGGGGGGCGTCGCCGATGATGTCGATCGGGTTGCCGTGCGACCAATGGTCAGGCAACGCCTTCTCCAGCGTCTGGCGTGTCGTATCACTGATCTGCGCAAGCGAGAGCCCAAGCTCGATAATCCGATCCGCGGCCAGCACACCCGGCCCGCCGCCGTTGGTGATGACGGCGATGCGGTCGCCCGTCAGACGCCGACGCGTGCCGAAGACCTGGGCGGCCGCAAACAACTGATCGAGGCTCGAGACCTGAACCACGCCGGCACGCTCGGTGACGGCGCGGAACACGTCCGCCGAGCCCACATAGGCACCGGTGTGCGACTTGACCGCGCGGGTTCCGGCCGGATGCCGCCCCGCCTTCACCACCACCACGGGCTTCAGCCGCGCCGCCGCGCGCAGCCCGCTCATGAAATGGCGTGCGTTGCGGATCCCTTCCACGTACAGCAGGATGCATTGTGTCTGGCTGTCCAGGGCGAGATAGTCGAGCACGTCGCCGAAGTCGACATCCGCCGCCGCCCCCAGCGAAACCATCGCCGAGAAACCGATCCGCCGCCGCTCGGACCAATCGATCATCGCCGTGCAGATCGCACCGGATTGCGACACCAGGGCCACGTTGCCGCGGCGCGGGAGATCCTGCCCGACGCTGGCGTTCAGGCCGTGCTGCGGGCGCATCGCCCCGATGCAGTTGGGTCCGAGGACGCGGATACGGTTGCTTCGGGCCGCCTCGACCATCCGTTCCTGAAGGTTGATCCCGCGTTCGCCGTACTCGCCGAAGCCGGCGGAATGGACCACCGCCACCTTCACCCCGTAGCCGCCGCACTGATTGAGGATCTCCGGGACGCGATCGGCGGGTGTGGCGATCAGCGCCAGATCGACGTGCTTGTCGAGCTGATCCAGGTCGCGGTAGCAGGGCTCGCCGGCCACCTCCTTGTATTTGGGATTGATTGCATAGGCATTGCCTTTGAAGCCGCCGGCCAGCAGATTGCGAAACACCATGCCGCCGATGGACCCCTCGCTGTCGCTGGCCCCGAAGACCGCAACGGCGGTGGGCGTGAAGAGTTGTTCGATATCGGATACGCGCATGGAATCGCCCTCCCGGGCAATAAAAAGGATTAAGCTAAACCGCGTTCGAAACGCGTCGGGCGTGACATTCCCGGGTGCTGTATCGGTGATGCCTCGGATGCGTCCACCGGTGTCGGCGTAGACGCGTTTCGAAGATCAAAAAGCTCGAAAAATTAGGATTCAGGGATTCGACACGGGCGCGACCATGCGCCGAACGACAACAAGAATTGCCCGGGTACCATCCAACTCCCGCGTGCGATCAATGCCTTGAGGACCTTTGCATGAACCTCGCCTTCGTCTCTCACCCATTGTGTCAGCAGCACAAGATGGGCGCGCACCATCCCGAGTGTCCCGAGCGACTCTACGCCATCCAGGATCGCATGATCGCCTCGGGGATGGAGATGCTGGTGACCCACTACGACGCACCCGAGGCGAGCCTGGAGCAGCTGACTCGCGTGCATGACGCCGACTATGTCCAAGGGCTGTTCGAGGCCGCCCCGGAGGTCGACGACGTCTTGGTCTGGGTCGACGGCGACACCGCCATGAACAGCCACACCCTGCCGGCTGCCCTGCGATCGGCCGGCGGCGCCATCCTCGGGGTCGACCTGGTGATGAGCGAAAAACATCACGCCGCGTTCTGTTGCGTGCGCCCGCCCGGCCATCATGCCGGACGACGCTCGGCCGGAGGCTTTTGTCTCTTCAACAACGTCGCCGTCGGTGCCGCACATGCGATGGCCGAGCACGGCATCGAGCGGATCGCCATCGTCGATTTCGACGTCCACCACGGCAACGGGACCGAGGAGATCTTCAGCGGCGACGAACGGGTGCTCTTCTGCTCGAGCTTCCAGCACCCCTTCTATCCAGGCTGCGGCGCCGATTCCGATGCGCCGAACATCCTCAACCTGCCGCTGCCCAAGCTGACCGACGGGGCCGCCTTTCGGGCCGCTGTCGAGGCCGCCTGGTTGCCCAAGCTCGATGCCTTCGCGCCGCAGCTGGTCATGATCTCCGCGGGGTTCGATGGCCACGCCGAGGACGACATGGCCCATTTCAATCTGCGTGAGCCCGATTATGCCTGGATCACCCGCGAGCTCCATCTGCTGGCGCGCCGGCATGCACAGGAGCGTGTCGTGTCCTGTCTGGAAGGCGGCTACAGTCTGTCCGCGCTCGGACGCAGCGTCAGTGCCCATGTCGATGAATTGATCGGGCACGCATAATGCCATCGCGGCGACACAGATCGGGGTCTAGAGAGGTGTCCCGATAACCTGTTGCATTGCAGCATTAGGATAGAGAGGTCCCGCCCGTGCCGCAATGCCGATCACGCACCCATCGCGCGCGAATCTTGCTGGCGGCGCCCGGCGCCGGAGAAACGGCGCCGGGCTTGTCATCCGAACCCAATGGCCTGACCTTTGCGGGACCGCTGCGGGCGCAGCCTGACGACGCGCCCTGCCGCGGAGCCCGACCTGTCCCGAAGCTCAGTCAACCACCGGATCGGAGAGACTCATGAGAAGACCATCGACCCACATGGCCGCGTTGCTCCTCTGCACCCCTCTCGTTGCAGGCGCCGCCATCCAAACCGAGCGCGTCGAATATCGCGACGGCGACACCGTCCTCACGGGCTACCTCAGCTACGACGATGCGATCGAGGGCAAACGCCCCGGCGTACTTGTCATCCATGAATGGTGGGGCCTGAACGACTACGCGAAGAAACGCGCGGAGATGCTTGCCGAGCTTGGATATGTCGCCTTCGCCGCCGACATGTACGGCGACAACAAGGTCACCGAGCATGCGCCCGACGCCCAAGGCTGGATGCAGCAGATCACCGCCAATCAGTCGGCCTGGCAGCAGCGCGCCATGGCCGGACTCGACACCCTGAAGGCCAGCGACCGCGTCGATACCGAGAAGCTCGCCGCCATCGGCTACTGCTTCGGCGGCGCGACCGTGATGCAGATGGCCTATGCCGGTGCCGATCTCGACGGTGTGGCGAGCTTCCACGGCTCTCTGCCCCCGGCAAGCAACATAGAGCCCGGCACCATCAAGCCCAGCATCCTGATCGCCCACGGCGAGGCCGATAGCTTCGTCCCGCCCGAACGCATCGCCGCCTTCAAAGAGGGGCTCGACGCCGCCGGTGCGGATTGGCAGATGATCGTTTACTCGGGGGCACGCCACGGCTTCACCAACCCCGGTGCCACCGCCTACGGGATGGACGCACTCGTCTACGACCCCAAGGCCGATACACGGTCCTGGGCGCTGATGCAGGGATTCTTCGACGAGGTCTTCGCGGACTGAACCGCGTCCGGCGGGCAACACTCGGCTGGCGTTTGAGCTAGAGCTTGCGCAGCTCGTCACCGTCGGCGGTGACGCGGTTCAGTAAGACCAGTAACCATTCAATAACCACCGAGTGCGGGTGTAGGTGCGAATTTATTCGCACTTACAGCCCTTCAGCTCCTCCGGACCTCAACATCCGGCAACCGGACCCAAACCGACCCGAGACCGCACCACTCAATGCCGAGTACCGTTATCCTCTGGTTCCGTCGTGACCTGCGTCTCGACGACAATCCGGCGCTGCAAGCGGCCCTGGTCGACTGCGACAGACTCGTACCCGTCTACATCCATGACCCGGACTCGGAGGCGCCCTGGTCACCCGGTGCAGCAAGTCGGTGGTGGCTGCACGGCAGCCTGTCGAGCCTGGACCAGGCCCTACAGACGTTCGGCAACCGGCTCCTGATCGCACGCGGGGACAACCTCGCCGAGCTGCGGCGCATCGTCGCGGCGACCGGCGCCACCCGGATCCACTGGAATCGCCTCTACGATCCGACCTCGCGCGAGCGCGATGGACGGATCAACCAAGCCCTGCGGGCCGACGGCCTGCGGGTGGACAGTCACAACGCGTCCCTTCTGTTCGAGCCTTGGGAGATCGCCACCGGCAACGCCGAGCCCTACCGGGTCTTCACCGCCTTCTGGCGTCGCTGCGCCGCTCGGCTTTCCGAGGTCCCCACCCTGCCCGCTCCGGCGACCTTGCCGCCGCCTCCCGAGTCTCTTGTCTCGCTGCCCCTCGAAAGCCTCGACCTGCTGCCGAGCATCTCCTGGGACAGGGGATTACGCGAGACCTGGACACCCGGCGAGACCGCTGCGCTCAAGCAGGCACGCACCTTCGTGCAGGAGCGAATCCGGGGCTACGCGACCGAGCGCGACCTGCCGGCCCACACCGGGACATCCGCGCTTTCTCCGCACCTGCACTTCGGCGAGATCGGTCCGCGTCGGATCCTCGCCATGGTCAAAGAGCGTTGGGGCGACCCGACCGCGGACCCGGTCGAGCCCTTCGTGCGCGAGATCGGCTGGCGCGAGTTTGCGCACCACCTGATCTATCACTATCCCCACACCACCGATGAGCCGCTGGATCGACGCTTCGCCGCTCTGCCCTGGCGCGAAGAGGATGCCGATCGGATGCTGCGGGCCTGGCAACGCGGCGAGACCGGCATCCCGCTGGTCGATGCCGGCATGCGCCAGCTCTGGCACACCGGCTGGATGCACAATCGGGTACGCATGGTCGTCGCCTCCTTCCTGACCAAGAACCTGCGCCTGCCCTGGCAGGCCGGCGCACGCTGGTTCTGGGATACCCTGGTCGACGCGGATCTCGCCGCCAACAGCCTCGGCTGGCAGTGGAGCGCCGGCTGCGGCGCGGACGCAGCCCCCTACTTCCGCATCTTCAACCCGGTCCTGCAGGGCGAGCGCTTCGACAAGAGCGGGGCCTATGTTCGACGCTGGTGCCCGGAGCTGGCCCGACTCCCGGACAAATACATCCATCAACCCTGGACCGCCCCGACCGCCCTGCTCGATCACGCCGGCATCCGGATCGGGCGCGACTACCCGGCCCCGATCGTGGATCTCAAGGCATCGCGCGAGGCGGCCCTGGCGGCTTACGAGGTCGTCAAGTCGGCGGGGCGCTGACGCGACCCGAGCCGGAGCGATCGATCCCGTCGAGGCCCGGCAAGACCGCGCATGCATTTTCCGTCGTAAGGGCCGCCAAGACATCGGGCGACTCGCCCCTAACCTCGGCCAACGCCTGCAAAACATCCGGTAAATACTCGGGACTGTTGCGCTCGCCCCGATGCGCGGCGACCGTCATGTCCGGCGCATCCGTCTCGAGCACGATCGCCTCGGCCGGCAGCGCGGCCGCGAGACGGCGCAGACGCGAGGAACGAGTAAAGGTCAACATCCCACCGAAGCCGAGCCGGAAGCCTAGATCCAGATACTGCTGCGCCTGCTGGATACTGCCGTTGAAGGCATGCGCGATACCGCCCATCACCCGCGCACGCCGCAGGGTCGCCAACATCTCCTCATGCGCCTTGCGCACATGCAGGAGGACCGGCAGATCCGCGTCACGCGCGACCGACAACTGCGCTTCGAGCAGGGCCTGCTGACCCGCCCGATCCAGCTCGGGCAGAAAATAATCCAGACCGATCTCGCCGACCGCGAGCGGGCGATGCTCGGCGATCGCACGCTCCAAGGCGGCAAGATCCGACGCACGGTGACGATCGAGATAGACCGGATGCAGACCCAGCGCCGGATAGAGATCCTCCGCCGATGCACAGAGCGCGAGCAGACCACCCCAACCCTCTGAATGGATGGCCGGAACCACGATAGCCGCCACACCCGCCGAACGCGCCCGAGCCAACACCGCCCCTCGATCGGCATCGAACTCGGCAACATCCAAATGGCAGTGTGTGTCGATCATGAGTCGCATCCCGGACGGCATCGCCGTCTCGCGAGACAAGTGCACCGCCACCACCCGGGCTGTGCGAATAAATTCGCACCTACGGCCCTTTCATGGCAGCGCAGTCGGGATGAGCATTCCCGGAAATCACCTTAAACCGCGTCCACTCAAACGCCGTAGATACGAGCAACACAGCCCCACTCGCAGCCCGCGCATACCCCTCCGGACGCGGTTTAAGCCGCCGACTTCTGATCCCGCACGAACAACGCCTTGTGCGGTCCACGCCCGACCTGCCGTTCCTCGATGTCGAAGAGTTGGATCGCCTTGAGCAGTCCGCTGAGCTTGGCATAGCCGTAGTTGCGCGAGTCGAACTCGGGGCTGCGTTTGGCGATCGCCGAGCCGACGGCGCCGAGACCCGCCCATCCGGTGTCGTCCGCGGCACCATCCAAGGCGGCACGCAGCAGGTTCACCAATTTGGTGTCGCGCTGCAGATCCTTGCCGCTCTTGCGCGTCGTCGAGTCGCCGGCCGCACCCTCGCGCAGCACCTCGGTGAAGACGAACTTGTCGCAGGCCGCGACGAAGGGCTCCGGGGTTTTCTGCTCGCCGAAGCCGTAGACCGTCATGCCGGACTCGCGCAGACGCGAGGCCAGGCGGGTGAAATCGCTGTCGCTCGAGACGATACAGAAGCCGTCGAAGTTGCGCGAGTACAGCAGATCCATGGCGTCGATCATCATGGCCCCGTCGGTCGCGTTCTTGCCCTTGGTATAGCGGAACTGCTGCATCGGCTGAATCGAGTGACGCAGCAGGGTGTCCTTCCAGGACCCCAGATTGGGCAGGGTCCAATCCCCGTAGATGCGCTTGACGTGGGCCGTGCCGTATTTTGCGACCTCGGCGAGAAGCCCCTCGACGATGCTCGCTTGGGCGTTGTCGGCATCGATGAGCACGGCGAGCTTGAGGTTGGCGTTGTCGGACATCCGTGGTTTTCCTGTCGTTCGGTCTTTGAATTCAGTGGATTGCAATCAAATCGGATCAGTCTGCATCGCATCCGGCGCCTGATCGCATCATCGGGCGGAATCACCGCCCCCCATCACCAGATGAGGTCGTCCGGGACCTGATAGTCGGCGTAGGGATCGTCCGCGTCCTTCTCCTCGGCGGCCGTGTTGTGGACTAGGACCAGGCTCGCATCGCGCGCCGCCACCCGCACGGCGATCTCCGCGGGCACGACCTCGTAGAAGGCATCCTGTCGGACCACGGCCAGGCTTCCCGCGACCAGCTTCGCGTGCTGCTCCTTGTTGACATAGATGCGCTTGAGCGTCGTGCCGTCGGTGAAATTGAACGCCAGATCGCCGCGATCGCGCACCACCCGATGGGTGTGCACGAGCTGGCGAATCTCGTTCTCCGCCGCACGCAACGCCGCCTCCTCCTGACGGCGCAGATTCAGCGCGCGGTCGCGCTCGAGCTTCTCGCGACGGGCACGCTCGGCGGCCAGCCGGGCCTCGTTGTCCTGCGCCGTACTGCGTGGACCGGCATGCTGCTTGGTCTTTTTGTGCTTGGTGGTACGTGCCTGCTTGAGCTTCTGCTCGTCGACCAAGCCGGCCTTGAGCAATTGGTCCTGCAACGAGTTGCCCACGGTGTGGATCTCCGAAAAAGATGTCGCCGATCGCCGAGCCGGTCCAAGTCCGCGAACCATCGGCGAATACCCGAACGCCCGAGCCGTGCGACAGGATCCGACAGGCGCGCCCGCGACGCAAGCATGCGAGTGGTTTCCACGGGCCGAGAGCGAGGGTTAGAATCGCGCGCGCCGCCGTTCCGCGATCGGCCCAGCCGCTGTATGCTCGCGGACCACGTCTGGCCTCATCCCACTCTATCGATCCCCGGAGTCCTGCTCATGACCCGTTCCGCCCTCCTTGTCGCCCTTGCCCTTTTCATCATCGTGCCGACCCATGCCTTGGCCGCCGAGGTGCTGGGCTATGTCGACATGCAAAAAGTCCTCGAGGAAAGCAAGTTGGGCAAGCGTCTGCAAGACCAGTTGCGTGAAGAGTTCGAACCGCGTGGCCAGGAGATGGCCGCCGAGGAGCAGGAGATCCGCAAGCTTCAGCAGACGCTCGAGCGCGATGGACCACTGATGAGCGCCGACCAGGTCAGCAAGCAGGAGGCCGACGTGCAGAAGCGCATCGCGGCATTCCAGGAGAAGGCGAACGGCATCCAGCAGGAGATCATGAAGGTCCAGCAGGCCAAGAGCCGCGAGATTATCGGCCCGGCGCGCGACTCCATCAGCGCCGTCGCCAAGAAGAACAAGATCGGCATGGTCGTCGAGCCCGGGATGTCCGGGGTCCTCTATCTCGACGAAAAGCTTGATCTGACCGCCGAGGTCGTCAAACACCTGGACGCGAATACCAAGTAAGGCGGCAGTCACGCGGACCGTTCGGCGTGAACGGGCTATGTCCGACCCGTGACGCTGCGGTATCATTTTCGAACATCGAGCCGGGATCGCCGCTGCGCCTGCACCCGGCGAGTCAGACCCGCCCCGACCACACACGAGCGCCGGCGCGACGACTGCGCGGGCTACTGCACCTTTTTGAGGAACGGACACAATGCTTGGCGAATCACACGACCTGCTTCACGAGTTCCCCGATCTCGAAACGAAGATCTCGGCACTACGCTCGGACAACGCCGAGTTCGCGCGACTGATGGACGACTACGACGCACTCGACGCCCGGGTGCGCGACCTCGAAGAACTGGGCACACCCGTCGCCGACGAGACCATCGAGGAGCTCAAGAAGGAACGTCTCGTTCTGAAGGACACGCTCTACGCCATTTTGCGTTCCTGAGGGCAGACCTGGTTGCCGACATCGCCCCTTGATCCGGGCTTCTCGCGCGCCGGCAACCCGACCCGAGAGGCCCCGTCGCCAGTAAGAAGGACGTCTCGCGCTTACCCGTAGTCCCCGCATGGATCGGCCGACCATCGCGGCCGGGATCCCGTCCGAGCGCCTCCATCGGGTCTCTATCGAGTCCTGGACAACCCCGACACCAGATGAAACCATGCGAGGACTTCGAGCCCCGACCGCGTGATCCAGACCCCGTGCAATTTCGAATCATCCCCGTCACCCCCTTTCAGCAGAACACCACCCTGCTCTGGTGCGAGCGAACCCGAGCAGCCGTCATCGTCGATCCGGGTGGCGAGGCCGAGCGCCTCCTCGAGCAGGTCTCAGCGCTCGAGCTGAAACCCGAATATGTGCTGCTCACCCACGGGCACCTCGACCACGTTGGCGCCAGCGCCGAGATCGCGCGCCGACTCGGCATCCCGATCTGGGGTCCGCACCCCGACGACGCCTTCTGGCTCAACGCCTTGGCCGAGCAGTGCGAGATGTTCGGCTTTCCGCCCGTCACCGCCTTCGAGCCCGACCGCTGGCTGAAGGCGGGCGAGCGTATCGCCGTCGGCGAGGAGACCCTCGAGGTTCTGCATTGCCCCGGTCACACGCCGGGCCATCTCGTCTTCTTCGACGCACACGACAAGCTCGCACAGGTCGGCGACGTTCTCTTCAAGGGCTCGATTGGACGCACCGACTTTCCGCGCGGAAATCATCGCCAGCTCCTCGACTCCATCCGGGAGCGCCTCTTTCCGCTCGGAGACGATGTCCGCTTCATCCCCGGACACGGCCCCATGTCGACCTTGGGCGAGGAGCGACGCACCAACCCTTTCGTTCGCGAATAAGCGTTCGCCGAGCAACGTCCGCAACCGGGCAACCGCCCGCGGAAGGAACGGCATCATGCGAAAATCAAGCATCCCGACGCCGACACCGGGCCGTAAAAGCAGCCCGCCGCGCAGCCGCTCGCTGCGCAACCCGCAGGCCGAGCCGCCGGATGCTCCGCCGCAAAACGCGCTCAAGCGCACCAAGAAGGCCCATTTTCTCGAACCCTACCGACTCTCCGAGCCCGGCCGCGCCGCCCTGCTCGCGTGCCTGACCGAGCAGGCCGTCGGCGATCCGGAAAGCCGCGAGCTGTTCGCCTCCGCCGTCGAGTACGGCATCGCGAGCTGTCGTGCCTCCACGAAGGACACCCACGCCTCCGCGCAACCCGCGGCCGCATCCGAGCCGGACGTGCGTCCGACCGCGCAGCCGGATACAACCCCGGCCGCCGAGCCGACCCCGGACCCAAACGCCCCGCATTCGACCCTTGCGGAGACCGCGCGTCTGCTCGTCCGGGAGATCGGGGCGCTCGACGAGGGATCCCGCGAGGCGATCACGGGCCGGCTGCGCGCCTCCGACCCCTTCGACCGAGTCCATGACCAAGCCTATCTGGACGCGGTCTGTCGCGAGGTCGAGCGCATCGCCGAGGCCGCCTCCGTCCTCCTCGCCGCAGCGCCCGTGCCGCCGCCCGTTTCCCTGCCTGAATCTCCCGCTGCGGCCACGTCCACACCGGCGGGGGGAGATCCGGACGACCCGATCGGAGAGACCGCGCGTCGCCTCGTTCGGCGCATCGCCGACGCCTACGAGGCCTGCTTCGAGACCAAGGCCGAGACCGGCGCCGGATACCCATTCATCCCGGTGCTTCGGCTCATCGCTGCGGACGCCGGGATCGCACTGCCTGCGCAGGACGCCCGACTTCTCGCGGTCCTACCGCATCCCTGACGCCTAGGCGCATCGCTCGATCGTCTCGCCGTTCGCAGTCGTCGGGCCGTTCGGCCGCGTTTCTGAGTACAATGGTCGGTCCGTGGGCAACGGTTGGCGAGTATCACATGCTATTCGAGCGCTTTCTCAAGAAAAAACGACAAGATACACACAAGGAAGAAGACCAGGAGGTTCTGGCCGAACGCGCCCGCAATCATGAAGACCCTGCGGTTCGGCGCGAGGCGACCCGCAGACTGGTCGGGCTGTCCCATCTTCGCCTCATCGTCGCCGAGGACGCCGACGCCGGCGTGCGCGAGATCGCCGCCGCCCGCTATCGGCATCTTCTGTGCGGGACCCAGCCGGCCGAGCTCACACCCGACGGCGTGAGCGTGGATGTGCGGGTGGCGGAGCTGTCGCACGTCGAGGACGCGCGCATCCTCGAGCAGGTCGCCATCCAAGGGCTGGCCCCCGAGGTGCGTCGCGCCGCGATCGAGCGGCTGCAGTCTCCCGAGGTGCTTGCGCTCTGCGCGGTCCAGGATCCGCTCGCCGCCAACCGCGGCGCCGCCGTGGAGCGCATCGAGACCAAGGACGCGCTCGAGCAGGTCGTGCGTCAGATCGGCAAGCGCGACAAGAACGTCTACCGCAGCGCACGCGAGAAGCTGCGCCTGATCGCCGAGCGCGAAGAGCG
>NZ_DATITZ010000325.1:0-7954 GCF_035467215.1 Thiocapsa sp.
CGCGCTTGACGAAATGGCCAAAGGCCATATGCTCGCCGACGTGGTCGCGATCATCGGGACGCTGGATATCGTATTCGGGGAGATCGATCGCTGATGAGCTTTCGCAACGCGCCGCTTGCGGTCATTCACGATCGCGATAAAACGACCCTGTTCACCCCGGAGATTCGAGAGCAGATCGATATCTGGATCGCCAAGTATCCGGCCGAATGGATACAGTCGGCGGTGATGCCGGCGCTGACCATCGTGCAGGATGCCAACGGCGGTTGGTTGACGCCCGAGCTGATGAACGACGTCGCCGCCTATTTGGATATGCCGGAGGTGTCCGTCTACGAGGTCGCGACCTTCTACGGCATGTACGATCTGGAGCCGCAGGGTCGACACAAGGTCTGCGTCTGCAACAGCGTCTCTTGCCTGCTGCTGGGTTCCGAAGAGCTGATCGAGCATGTCGAGCACAATTACGACGTGCGTCTGGGCGAGACCACGGCCGACGGTCGCTTTACCTTCAAAGAGGTGGAGTGTCTCGGTGCGTGCCGTCATGCGCCCGCGGTGTTGGTCGACAAGACCTATCACGAGAACCTTTCGCCCCAAGCGCTCGACAAGCTGATCGACGAGTTGGAGTAGGCCGATGGTCCCGAATCAGAACAGCGTCTGTTTTCGCAACATGCACCTGGATGCCAAGATCCGGCACACCTTGGATGCCTATCGCAGCCTGGGCGGCTATGTGCAGTGGGAGAAGATCCTGCGCGAGCGCCCGGACCCGGCCGACATCATCGAAGAGATCAAGCTCTCGGCGCTGCGCGGCCGCGGCGGTGCAGGCTTCCCGACGGGCCTGAAGTGGAGCTTCATGCCCCGCACGGCGCCCGGCCAAAAGTACATCGTCTGCAACTCCGACGAGGGCGAGCCCGGGACCTGCAAGGATCGCGACATCCTGCGCTACAACCCGCATCAGTTGATCGAGGGTATGGCGATCGCCGGCTACTGCATCGGGGCGACCGTCGGCTACAACTATATTCGCGGCGAGTTCTACGAGCCGATCGAGCGGTGCGAGGAGGCGATTCGCGAGGCGTACGCGGCGGGTCTCCTGGGCAAGGACATTCAGGGTTCGGGCGTTGATTTCGACCTCTACAACCACCTCGGTGCCGGTGCCTACATCTGCGGCGAGGAGACCGCACTCCTGGAGTCGATCGAGGGCAAGAAGGGACAGCCGCGCTTCAAGCCGCCGTTTCCGGCCCAGTTCGGTCTCTATGGACGTCCGACCACCATCAACAACACCGAGTCGCTGGCCTCCATCCCGGTCATCCTGGAGAAGGGCGGGAAATGGTTTTTGGAGCAGGGTCGCCCGAACAACGGCGGTCCCAAGCTCTTCTCGGTCACCGGGCATGTGGCTCGGCCGAACAACTTCGAGGTCCCTCTGGGTACGCCCTTCCGGGATCTACTCAAGCTGGCCGGCGGGATGAAGGACGGTCGTGCGCTCAAGGCCGTGATCCCCGGCGGGTCATCCGTTCCGGTGGTGCCCGGCGACGTCATGATGGATGTGGACATGGATTACGATTCGATCGCCAAGGCCGGCTCAATGCTGGGCTCGGGCGCCGTGATCGTGATCGCCGAGGGGACCTGCATGGTCAAGGTCCTGCACAACCTGTCGCACTTCTACATGCACGAGTCCTGCGGTCAGTGCACACCCTGCCGCGAAGGCACCGGCTGGCTGGAGCGTGTGCTGCGCCGCATCCTGGACGGCAAGGGCCGGCCGGGCGATCTGGATCTGCTCGACAGTGTTGCGGGTCGGATCGGCGGGCGCACCATCTGCGCCCTGGGCGATGCCGCGGCGATGCCGGTACAGAGCTTTCTCAAGCATTATCGACACGAATTCGAGCACCTGATCGAGCACGGCCAAAGCATGGCAGCCTAGACCTGCGGCCTGATCCGAATCGGGGCGAGCGCGGCTCGCCGTCGTCGCCCCGGAATCGCAAACTTGTAGAATGGCCCCGTTCGCGCGAGCGAGCAGGTCCGAGAACGCGCGCCGAAGCGGTGCGCGACACCCGGCCCACGGGCGCCGATCGAGAGAGCTGAATGACGGACAAGATCACGATCGAGATCGACGGCCGCACCTGCGAAGCGGCGCCGGGAGAGATGATCATCGCGGTCGCGGACCGCGTGGGGATCACCATCCCGCGTTTCTGCTATCACAAGAAGCTGTCGATCGCGGCGAACTGCCGCATGTGCCTGGTCGAGGCGGAGCAGGGCGGTCGCCCCTTCCCCAAGCCGGTGCCCGCGTGCGCCACGCCGGTCGGCGCGGGCATGAAGGTCCTGACGCGCTCGCCCAAGGCCATCGATGCCCAGCAGGGGACCATGGAGTTCCTGCTCATCAACCACCCGCTCGACTGCCCGATCTGCGATCAGGGCGGCGAATGCGAGCTACAGGATGTGGCGATGGGCTACGGCGGCGACGTCTCGCGCTTCTCCGAGCGCAAGCGTGTCGTCAAGGACGAGGATCTCGGTCCGCTCATCGCCACGGACATGACCCGCTGCATCCACTGCACGCGCTGCGTGCGCTTCGGTGCGGAGATTGCCGGTGTGCGTGAGCTCGGCGCCACGGGCCGGGGCGAAGAGATGCGTATCGGGACCTTCGTCGCCCATACCGTGACCCATGAGCTCTCGGGCAACATCATCGATCTCTGTCCGGTCGGCGCACTCACATCCAAGCCCTATCGCTTCACCGCGCGGGCCTGGGAGCTGACCGATGCCGACAGCATCGCCCCGCACGACGGGGTCGGCGCGAACATCCGTCTGCATGTGCGCGGCGGTCGCGTCATGCGGGTGCATCCGCGGGACAACGAAGCGGTCAACGAGACCTGGATCTCGGACCGCGACCGCTTCAGTTACGCGGGTCTGAACTCGGAAGACCGCCTGACCGCGCCCATGATCAAGACCGAAGGGGTCTGGCGCGAGGTCGAGTGGCAGGAGGCTCTGACCGCGGTCGCCGAGCGTCTCAAGTCAGCCGATGCGAGCCGTATGGGCTGGCTGATGGCCCCGAATGCGACGCTCGAAGAGCTTTATCTGGCGCAGCGGGTCGCGCGCGGTCTGGGTTGTGCCAACATCGATCACCGGTTACGGCAGCAGGATTTCAGCGGGGATGCCGCCGATCCGATGCTGCCTTGGCTGGGCCTTCCAATCGCCGATCTGGAGACGCGCGAGGCGATCCTCCTGATCGGAAGCGAGATTCGTCAGGAGCAACCGCTGCTGGCCCATCGCATCCGCAAGGCCGCGCTCGAGGGTGCGACCATCGCCTGCGTGAACCCCTTGACCTTGGCGCTGACCCATCCCGCCCGGCAGTTCGTCGGGACGCCGGCGCAGATGGTCGCGGATCTTGCGGCGATCGCCAAGGCGCTGGGCGCCAAGGCGTCCGGGGCACTCAAGACGATCGTCGGCTCGGCCAAGCCCGACGATGCGAATCAGGCGATCGCCGACGCTTTGCGTGCCGCGGGCGAAAGATCGACCGGCGCCATCCTGCTGGGTGCGCTGGCCACCGCACATCCGGACTATGCGCTGCTCAAGGCGCTGGCCTATCGGATCGGCGAGTTGAGCGGCGCCGTCGTGGGTTTTCTTCCGGCATCGGCGAACAGCGTCGGTGCCCATCTGGCCGGTGCCGTGCCGCAGGGTTTGCCCGGCGGTCGGCCAGCCGAGCCCAAGGGCCTCGGGGTCGGCGAGATGCTGCGTGCACCGCCGAGCACGTTGGTACTATGGGGGCTGGAGCCGGATCGGGATCTCATTGACCCCGCACGGGCGATCGCCATGTGCGAGGCGGCCGATCTGGTGATCGCCTGCTCCGCATTCCGCTCGCCGTCGCTCGAGGCCGTTGCCGACGTGCTGCTTCCGATCGGCGCCTTCGCGGAGACCTCCGGGACCTTCGTCAACGCGGGCGGTCTCTGGCAGCGGTTTCAGGGAGCCGTCGCGCCCCCCGGCGAGGCCCGTCCCGGCTGGAAGGTGCTGCGTGTGCTGGGTAATCTGCTGGATCTTCCCGGCTTCGAGTATCGGGATGCAGCGCAGGTGCGCGACGAGCTCGCCGCAATGTGCAGCGATGCCGCACTCGATAACGCCCCGCGCGGGGACTATCCGGCGGTCTCGAGCGGCACGACCGCCGGCCTGATGCGCTTGGGCACTGTGCCCATCTATGCGCTGGATCCGCTCGTTCGGCGCGCGCCGGCCCTGCAGCGCACGTCTGTTCAAGGGGCGGCCTTCGGTGTCTATCTGCATCCGGAGCAGGCGCGCGGCGATGGACTGAGTGCCGATCAGACGGTCTTGATCATTCAGAACGGCCACGAGGTCGAGGCCACTGTCTTCCTGGACGACGCGATCGCGATGGGCTGTGCGCGGATCCCGGCAGCCGTGACCGGAAGCGGACGGCTGGGCGCGCAGATGGGCCCGGTCGAGATCAGGCCGTGGTTCGGCGAGACGGGCAGCGAGGCGGGATGAGGCAATGATGATCGAACTATGGAACGCGCTTCCCGTGGTGATCCAGATCCTGATCAAGATCACCGCGATTGTCCTGCCGCTCCTCGGAATGGTGGCCTATTACACCTTGGCCGAGCGCAAGGTGATCGGCTACATCCAGGTTCGCATCGGGCCGAACCGAGTTGGCTGGCGCGGCTCGCTGCAGCCGATCGCGGATGCGGTCAAGCTGATGATGAAGGAGATCGTGATCCCGACCAAGGCCGACAAGGTCCTGTTCCTGTTGGCGCCGATGATCGCGATCGCGCCGGCCCTGGCCGCGTGGGCGGTGTTTCCCTTCGACGAAGGTCTGGTGCTGGCCGACATCAATGCCGGCCTGCTCTATCTGCTTGCGCTGACCTCGCTCGGTGTCTACGGCATCATCATCGCGGGTTGGGCGTCCAACTCGAAATATGCCCTGCTCGGCGCCATGCGCTCGGCGGCCCAGATCGTGGCCTACGAGATCGCCATGGGCTTTGCGTTGGTCGGTGTCCTGGTGGCTGCCGGGAGCCTTAATCTGGGTGCGATCGTCGCGGCCCAGGAGGGCAACCTCCTGACCTGGTTTTGGCTGCCGTTGCTGCCGCTCTTCGGCGTCTATCTGATCTCGGGTATCGCCGAGACCAACCGTGCGCCCTTCGACGTGGCCGAAGGCGAGTCCGAGATCGTGGCCGGCTTCCATGTCGAGTATTCCGGGATGGCCTTCGCGGTCTTCTTCCTCGCCGAATACGCGAACATGATCCTCATCTCGGCGCTCTCGGCCCTGCTCTTTATGGGCGGCTGGCTGTCGCCCTTCCCGCAGGCGTGGGTCGAGGGCAGCCTGCTGCTGGGCGACGGCTTCCATTGGCTGTTGCTCAAGACCTTCTTCTTCATGTTCGTATTCTTGTGGTTACGGGCGACTTTCCCGCGCTATCGCTACGACCAGATCATGCGTCTGGGTTGGAAGGTGTTCATCCCGATCACGATCGTCTGGATCCTGGTGGTTGCGCTTGCGGTACTCGCCGAGCTGCCCCCTTGGTGGTCCGCCTGAGCCGGAGACGACCGATGCTGAAAGCCACACGCGAGTATCTCCAAAGCCTCCTGATGGTCGAGCTCTTCAAGGGCTTGAGCCTGACCGGCGCTTATCTGTTCAAGCGCAAGTTCACGGTTCAGTACCCGGAGGAGAAGGCCCCGATCTCGCCACGTTTTCGCGGCCTGCATGCCTTGCGGCGCTATCCCAACGGTGAGGAGCGCTGTATCGCCTGCAAACTCTGCGAGGCGGTCTGCCCGGCACTGGCCATCACGATCGAGGCCGAGCCGCGCGAGGACGGATCCAGACGGACGACGCGATACGACATCGATCTCTTCAAGTGCATCTACTGCGGCTTCTGCGAGGAATCCTGTCCGGTGGATTCGATCGTCGAGACCGGCGTCTATGAGTATCACTTCGAGAATCGCGGCGAGAACATCATGACCAAGGAGAAGCTCCTCGCGATCGGGGACAAATACGAGGCGGACATCGCCGCGGCACGCGCCCCGGATGCGCCTTACCGCTGAGCACGATGGTCGCGGGAGCGCGACCGGCTGCGCAGGATCGCCCGATGATACGGGCATGATGCGCGGGGCTTCGGGGCTTTCGTCGACCCGCGTGCGGTGCGTCGGGGCTCTATCGATCAGGTGGCAATCAGAGCGCGGTCAGGCGCCGATCGGGCACTCGGTCGGCGCTCATTCGGCCATTGCGGCTAACCAAGGCATTCGGATGAATCATGGGCTTTGAAAAATTCCTCTTTTATGTCTTCGCGGCCATAACCCTAGTCGCTGCAGGGATGGTGATCACGCGTCGCAACCCGGTCCACGCCGTCCTCTATCTGGTGCTGGCCTTCATCAGCAGCGCGGCCCTCTGGATCCTGCTCGAAGCGGAGTTCCTCGGGATCGTGCTGGTTCTGGTCTATGTCGGCGCGGTCATGGTGCTCTTCCTCTTCGTGGTCATGATGCTCGACGTCGATATCGCGACACTGCGCGCGGGCTTTATTCGTTATTTGCCGATCGGTGCGCTCATTGCCGTCGTGCTTGCCCTCGAGATCTTCCTGATCGTCGGTCCGGCTAACTTCGGATTGCAGCAGTTCCCCTCGCCCGTGCCTGCGGGCCCCGGCGTGAGCAATACCGAAGAGCTGGGTCTGCTGCTCTACACCCTTTATGTCTATCCGTTCGAGATCGCGGCCGTGATCCTGCTTGTCGCCATTGTTGCCGCGATTCGCTTGACCCTGCGTCGTCGGCCGGATACCAAATATATGGATCCGGCAAAGCAGGTGAGGGTCAAGAAGGGTCCGGACCGGGTTCGTATCGTCAAGATGCCTTCCGAGAGTGCCGCGGTTCCGGCCGTCGCTGCCTCGGTTGCACCACAGGAATCGACCGAATGATCGCGCTCTCAGATTATCTGATCCTGGCCGCAGGGCTCTTCATGCTGGCGGTCGCGGGGATCTTCCTAAATCGCAAGAACGTCATCCTGCTGCTGATGTGCATCGAGCTGATGCTGCTCGCGGTGAATATGAACTTCGTCGCCTTTTCCCATTTTCTCGGGGATATGACCGGGCAGGTCTTCGTTTTCTTCATCCTGACGGTGGCGGCGGCGGAGGCTGCGATCGGGCTTGCGATCCTGGTGGTGGTTTTCCGGAGTCAGCAGACGATCAACGTGGAGGATCTGGACAGCCTCAAGGGATAGCGCGGACGGCGTCAACGCGTCTGCGTGACTGGCGGGTCGATCCGGATCACATCAAGCGAAAGAGCGAACTAAACAGTGGAAAACGTCTACCTGACCATCGTGCTTGCGCCGCTCCTCGGCGCCATCCTCGCCGGCTTTTTCGGCGGCCGAATCGGCCGGCAGGGCGCGCATGCGGTGACCATCGCTGGCGTCGGGCTCTCCACGGCGCTGTCGCTCATGGTGCTCGCGCGATTCGTCTGGGGTGATCTGCCGGTCTACAACGAGGCCGTCTATACCTGGATGGTCTCGGACGGGATCCGCTTCGAGGTGGGTTTCCTGGTCGACCGACTCACGGCGCTGATGATGGCGACCGTGACCTTCGTCTCCTTGATGGTCCATATCTACACGATCGGCTACATGGCCGACGACGAGCACAACTGGCCGAAAGGTGCGCTGACCGGCAAGAACAGCTATCAACGGTTCTTCAGCTACATCTCGCTCTTCACCTTCTCCATGTTGATGTTGGTCATGTCCAACAACTTCATGCAGCTCTTCTTCGGGTGGGAAGCGGTCGGTCTGGTCTCCTACCTGCTGATCGGCTTCTGGTCGACGCGCGAGACGGCGATCTTCGCCAATATGAAGGCCTTCCTGGTCAACCGCGTCGGCGACTTCGGCTTTATCCTCGGTATTGCCGCGGTGGGTATGTACTTCAACAGCATGGACTATGTCGAGGTCTTCGCCGCGGCGCCCGCGCATGCCGAGACGCAGGTTGCGCTGTTCGGCGGCGTT
>NZ_DATITZ010000326.1:0-14392 GCF_035467215.1 Thiocapsa sp.
CCAGCTCGCGACACACCAAGGGACGTTGCGCGTAGATTCGGCACAGCAAGGTGTCGCGGTCCAATGCCGCGCACCAGCCGTCGTCGAGCCGGTCCATCAGGGTACGGCCGAAGGGGTCGGTCACGGTGAGATGGCCGGGGACGCCGGTGTCGGTGAGGCACCAAACCTCCAAACGACAGCAGCTGGCGGCGCAGGTCTCGCAGGTGACCGGGGCAGCACGCGTCGGGTTCAGGTCGCCCCCTACGAACGCCGAGCCGACCTCGACGGCACAGGCGCGACGCCTTCGGGTCATGCGCGTGTCCCCGATGGTCGCTGCGGAGTCGTGCTGTCGAAGGCATTGCGGGGTGTTTGCGGCGCAGCAGACGAGTGCGACACAGCCTTGATCGCAGAGAAGGAGGCGGCGCGGCGATCAAGGAAGGGAATGCGTGTGGGGAACGCCCGAGTTGCCCGGGGTTCCCCTGGGTGATCCCGGCGGCTCGGATCGCGTGCGCGACCGCAGCCGGGATCAAGCAGCGGACTACTTGTACTTGCCGCTGATGGCACCGGAAGCGTCTTCCTTCTCGAGCGCCTCTTTCGTGGCGGCCTGCGCTGCAGGGTTCGGGGTCGGATCCTTGACCTGTCCCTCGGCGCCTTGATCGGTCGGGTAGTCTCCGGACAGCTCCTCGCCCTGCTTCTGGAGCATCTCGCTCGTCTTCTCCTGCGCCTTCGCATCCGGGGTCGGGGCCTTGATCTGAGCCTCTTGTCCGACGTTCATCGGCTCGTCGCCCGAAACGAACGGGGTTGCAGGCTGCTCGGCAGCAACAGTGCCGGAGAGCATGATGGCGAGTGCCGCAGCGGAACTGAACAGGATTTGCTTCGTTTTCACTTGCTTCTTCTCCTTGCTGGTCGCACGAATCGGACAATCCAGATCGATTACCTCGGGGTCGATCGACTTCCTTGGCAGCATGCTGGACTCTCCGGACTGAAGTGACTCGTCTTACCTCGCATCGGCGGTCGCCGTCGGCCGCCGAGTTTCGAAAGGTGCGCTCGGTGAAGCATCCCGCACTTCCGAGTGCTCTGTCGATCGGGTCCTGCCGTGTCGTGCGTCTCGCCGGGCCGGGTCCGCGGTCTTCGGCACGACATCGCCGCTGAATCATAGCAGGTGTTTGTGATGATCAAAGGGTGCCGGAATCACATTGCGTTTGTCGAGCGGAAAATCCGTGTCGACGACGGGTTTTGGAAGCCGGGTCTCATCGCGCGCTTCGACGGATTCTTCAACGCGCTTGAAACATAGAGAGGCACCATGCGCCGCCGGCGATAGCCATGAGTAGGTCGCTCAGGAGCGCTCTCGCCGACGCGGTGCAAGCAGGCTGAGCAGGGTTGCTGCGGCACCCAGGAAAGCGAACAAGACCTTGAAGCCCCACTCGCCCAAGATGACGGTTAGATTGTTGTCCTCGGATCGGACGTGGTCGGTCCCGGGCGTTTGTCCGGACAGGGGTGCTGCCGGTTGCGGCTCGGACGGTGTCTGTTGCATGGATGCCTCCTCCGGCTTGGGTAGGGTCGGTTCGACGGGGTCTTCGGCGATATCGCCTCGCGTGCAGCGTTCCCCGGGTGATCGGTTTTCCGGGGCGCATCCGCGGGAGGACGTCGGAGCCGCGATTCTAGACCAAAAGCTCGTTCAAGATCTCGGGGCACTCGAGCAGGGGATTATGGCCGACTCCGGGCAGGACATGCAGTCGCGTGGCGGGACGCCGGCGCACGACCTCCCGGGCGATTCCGAGAAAGCGCGTATCGGCTGCTCCGACGATCCAGGTCAGCTCTCCCGGAAAGGCGGCTAGAGGCTCCCAAAGGCTCGGCATGCGCGCGAGTCCGTGCTGCTCGAGAGATGCCGCGAGCCCCGTCGGGCGTTGGCTTAAGCGCCGCCGACGCTGCCGCTCCAGCACAGCGCTCGGCAAGCCGGCCTGGGTCGCGAACAAGGGTTGTGACTCCCAAGCGTCGACGAAGGCGTCGATTCCGTCGTCGAGGAGCCGTCGGACCCACGCCCGGTCACCCGCGAGTCGGTCGGCGCGCTGCGATGCGTCTTCGAGACCCGGATGGGCGGAGATGATGGTTGCCCGGCGAAAGCGTTGCGGGTCGAGCGCCATCAAGCCGAGTGCGAAACGGCCGCCCAAGGAGTAGCCGACGACCTCGTCGATGCCGACGGGGAGCGCACCTAGGATGTCGCCGATGCTGTCTTGGAAGGGCCGAACAGGCGCCGACTCGGCGCCATGTCCGGGCAGGTCGACGGCGAGCGCACCTTCCTTCAGGTGCGGGCAACAGGCCCACCAGTCCTCGCCGCTGCCGGTGAACCCGTGCAGCAGCAGGATCAGAGCGTGGTCTCCGCGATGCGGGCCTCGTGGTCCTTGTCGCGCTCGATCAGGGCGTAGGCCGAATGGTTGTGAATGGACTCGAAGTTTTCGGCCTCGACGACGTAAGCGGTCACGCGGTCGTCCTCGTTAAGGCGCGTCGCGACGTCACGCACCAGGTCTTCGACGAACTTGGGGTTGTCATAGGCATGTTCGGTCACGTACTTCTCGTCCGGTCGCTTCAGCAGCCCGAACAGCTCCGAGGACGCCTCCGCCTCGACCATCTCGATGAGCTCCTCGATCCAGATGTGACCCTGCGAGCGCACCTGCACCGTCACATGGGAGCGCTGATTGTGCGCACCGTAGGCCGAAATCTTCTTCGAGCAGGGGCAGAGGCTGGTGACGGGCACGACGACCTTGATCTCCAGGGTGGGCCGACCGTGACGGATTTCGCCGATGAAGGTGACCTCGTAGTCGAGCAGGCTCTCCACTCCGGTGACGGGCGCCTTCTTGTTCACGAAGAAGGGGAAGCGCATCTCGATGTGTCCCGCCTCGGACTCCAGGCGCTGCGACATCTCGGTGAGCATCTCCTTGAAGGAGGCCACGCCGATCTCGCGCTCGTGGTTGTTCAGGATCTGCACGAACCGGGACATGTGGGTCCCTTTGAAGTCGTGCGGAAGGTACACGTACATGTTGAAGTTGGCGACCGTATGCTGCTCGGCGCCGCTGCGATCGCTCACCCGCACGGGATGGCGGATGTCTTTGATGCCCACCTTGTCGATGGCGATCCGCCGCGAGTCGGCGCTCCCCTGGACGTCGGCGATGTCGGCGCTGGCGGGTGCGGCACAGCAATTGGGCTCGAGCACGTGCTCCATGATGTGACTTCTCTCGATGGATCGTCTTTTGGTGTCAAACGCGGAATTTGGGGGCTGAGGGCGACAAGACAAACCGGTACGGATTGCCCGTGTCGATCTTCGGTAGCGACGTTTGGCCCGGAGCCACGTCTGAGCGGAGGATGCACGCCTTTAGTGCTTGCGACCGATCAGTGCGCCTGCGATCCAACGCAGGGGCTCGGCTCCGGAGGAGAAAACCGCGATGCTCTCGAGCGCATCGGCGATCAAGGCGGCGGCCATCTCCTTGGCTTCGGGCAGCCCGACGAGTGCCGGGTAGGTCGCCTTCTCCAAGATCTGATCGCGACCGGCCGTCTTGCCGATCAGATCGGTGTCGCCTTCCACGTCGAGCACATCGTCCTGAATCTGAAAGGCGAGGCCGATACATTTGGCATAGCGATCGAGACGCTCGGCATGGTCCGGGTCGGGTGCGTCGTGTGCGAGGATGCCCATCTGCACGGCCGCTCGGATCAAGGCGCCTGTCTTGTGGATATGGATATGCTCGAGCATGGCGACGTCCAGGACGCTGCCCTCGGCGGCGAGATCGAGCGCCTGACCGCCGACCATGCCGCGTGCCCCGCTGGCACGAGCGAGGCTGGCGACCATCGCGATGCGCTTCTCGGCATTCAGTCCGGGCGACTCGGCCAACGCATGGAAGGCGAGGGTCTGGAGCGCATCGCCGGCCAGGATCGCGGTCGCCTCGTCGAAGGCGCGATGACAGGTCGGGCGCCCGCGCCGCAGATCGTCGTCGTCCATCGCCGGGAGGTCGTCGTGGATCAGGGAATAGGCATGGATCAGTTCCACTGCACAGGCGGGGCGGTCGAGCAGGGCGGTATCTACACCGAGTGCCTCGCCGGCGGCATAGGCCAGGAGCGGACGGATGCGTTTGCCGCCGCCGAGGACCGTGTAGCGCATGGCCTCGTGCAGCCGGACCGGCTGCACGCTTGCAGGGGGCAGAAGCGCGTCGAGCGTGGTTTCGACACGGGCGCAACAGCGTGCGCGGAAGTCGTCCAGAGTGGCGTCAGTCATTGGATTCGAAGGGCTCTAGATCGGCACCGGATTCGGACCTGGGTCCGGCATCGGGTCGAGTGTCGGTGAGGATGCGCACGCGCTGCTCGGCCACATCCAGCGCCTGTTGACAGGCACGGGTCAGGCCGATACCGCGCTCGAAAGCGGTCAGTGACTCTTCGAGACTCATCTCGCCCTTCTCGAGGGCATCGACGATCGATTCCAGCTCGGCGAGCGATTGCTCGAAGGAAGGCGGGGGCGGAGCGACTGGCTTTTTCATGCGCTTGAACCGCGTCCTGAACGGATACCGATGCTTCGTTGGATAACGCCGCTCGGTTGAATCCAACGGGTTCTGGCCGGACGCGGTTTAAGGTCTTTCGGAGGTCGAGCTAAGTTACCCCAGCTCTTTGGACGGGTCAAACCGCAGGCGTGCACGTTCGCCACGGATCCGATGGCGCCGCCCGGGCGCGCCTCGACAGAAGGCGAAAACGGCACCATAATGACGTACAAAATCACCAATACACACCGAGGTCCGGGCATGCCGACAGCCAGCGTCTCCAAGACCGAGCGGATCAACCTTCGGCTCGATGCCGCGTCGAAACAACGACTCGAACGTGCGGCCCTGCTCGAAGGGCAGACCCTCAGTCGCTACGTGCTCGGGACGGCGCTCATGCGCGCGGAGCAAGTCATCTCGGAGCATGAGACGATGGTCTTGAGTCGCCGCGATGCGGAGGTCTTCTTCGATCGACTCGCGGACCCGCCCGCCATGAGCGCCGAGCTTTCGGCTGCGCTGGAGGAGCATGGTCGTCGCGTCGACTCGCGATGACGACCCCGAAATCCCTCGTCATCGAGCCGCTGGGTCCGGGGCACGAACGAGCGGTTTTTTCATGCGGCGAGGAGATTCTCGATCGGTACCTCAAACTGCGTGCGGGTCAGGATATCCGCAGGCGTATCGCCCGCGTCTTCGTCTGCACCGGGTCGGATGCTCGGACGATCCTCGGCTTCTATACCCTCAGTGCCCTGTCCGTCGATATCGGTGCGCTTCCGCACGCACTGGCCCGTCACCTGCCCAAGCAACCGGTGCCGGCTGCACTCGTCGGGCGGTTGGCGGTCTCGCGCGATGCCCAAGGTCAGGGAATCGGCCGCTTGCTCCTGGCCGACGCGGTCAAGCGTGCAATGAGCGCCGGCGCGACGATCGGGATCCATGCCCTGGTCGTCGATGCGAAAACCGATCGGGCGAAGCGGTTCTACGAACGCTTCGGATTTCACGCGCTGCCGGACAGGCCCGAGCGTCTGTTCTTGCCGCTGGGTCTACCGGCGCAATAGACTCCGCGATCGACAGCGCTCTTCATCTCCTCGTTTCGAGCCTACCATCAGCGTTTCTCCGACAGGATCGACCCACAGCCCCATGACCGGCCACTACGATGCCTCAGCCATCGAGGTCCTCAGCGGCCTCGACCCGGTGCGCAAGCGCCCCGGGATGTACACAGACACCACCCGTCCCAACCACCTGGCTCAGGAAGTCATCGACAACAGCGTCGACGAGGCGCTCGCCGGGCACGCCCGCCGCATCGAGGTGGTGCTCTTCGCCGACGGCTCGCTCGAGGTGAGCGACGACGGGCGCGGTATGCCGGTGGATATCCACCCCGAGCAGGGTCTGCCCGGTGTGGAGGTGATCCTCACCAAGCTGCATGCGGGCGGCAAGTTCAACGGCGACAACTATCGCTTCTCGGGCGGGTTGCACGGCGTGGGCGTCTCGGTCGTGAATGCGCTCTCGCAACGCCTGGACGTCTGGGTCAAACGCGGCGGTCACGAGCACCACATGGCCTTCGCCGGCGGCGAGAAGGCGAGCGATCTCGTGCAGCTCGGCAGCGTCGGGCGCGGCCATACGGGTACCCGATTGCGTTTTTGGCCGGATCCGAAGTATTTCGACACGCCCAAGATCGCCACACGTCTGCTGACCCACCTGCTGCAGGCCAAGGCCGTGCTCTGTCCCGGACTCGAGGTCCGCTTTCGCGACGAGGCGAGCGGCGATGAGCATGTCTGGTGCTATCAGGACGGGCTCAAGGACTATCTGCTTCAAGCACTCAACGGGGCCGAGACCCTGCCGTCGCAGCTCTTCGTCGGCGACCTGGAAGGGACCAACGAGGCGGCGAGCTGGGCGCTGGGTTGGTTGCCCGAGGGCGGCGAGGCGGTTGCCGAGAGCTATGTGAATCTCATCCCGACGGTGCAGGGCGGCACCCATGTGAACGGGCTGCGTACCGGTTTGACCGAAGCCGTGCGCGAGTTCTGCGAGTTCCGCAACCTGCTGCCGCGCGGCGTCAAGGTGGCGCCGGAGGATGTTTGGGGTCGCGTCAGCTATATCCTCTCGGTCAAGCTGATCGAGCCGCAGTTCTCCGGGCAGACCAAGGAGCGTCTCTCATCACGCGAGTGCGCGGCCTTCGTCTCGGGTGTAGTCAAGGACGCCTTCAGCCTCTGGCTGAATCAGCATGTGGCCGAGGGCGAGCGGATCGCCGAGCTGGTCATCGGTGCGGCTCAGGCGCGACTGCGCGCCGGTCGCACCGTCACCCGCAAGAAGATCACGCAGGGGCCGGCTCTGCCGGGAAAGCTCGCCGACTGCACCACGACCGATCCGGAGCGCGGCGAGCTCTTTCTGGTCGAGGGCGACTCGGCCGGCGGCTCGGCCAAGCAGGCGCGCGATCGCGAATTCCAGGCGATCCTTCCGCTGCGCGGCAAGATCTTGAATACCTGGGAGGTCGACCCGGCCGAGGTCTTGGGCTCGCAGGAGGTGCACGACATCGCGGTCGCCATCGGCGTGGATCCGGGCAGCGACGATCTCGCGCGGTTACGGTTCGGCAAGGTCTGCATCCTCGCCGATGCCGACTCCGACGGTGCCCATATCGCGACCCTGCTCTGTGCGCTCTTTCTGCGTCATTTCAGGCGCCTGGTCGCCGAGGGGCATGTCTTCGTCGCCATGCCGCCGCTCTACCGGATCGACGTCGGCAAGCAGGTCTTCTACGCCTTGGACGACAGCGAGAAACGCGGCATCCTGGATCGCATCGAGGCCGAGAAGATCAAGGGCAAGGTCAATGTCCAGCGTTTCAAAGGCCTCGGCGAGATGAACCCCGGCCAGCTACGCGAGACGACCATTCATCCGGACACCCGGCGCCTGGTCCAGCTCACCGTTGAAGCGGACGACGAGAGCAACAACCTCCTCGACATGCTGCTGGCCAAAAAGCGCGCTTCCGACCGCCGGGCCTGGTTGCAGGAGAAGGGCGACCTCGCCGAGGTCTAAACCGCGTCGGCTCCGACAGTCTTTGGAGCCGGCGCGGCCAGGACACTCCAACAAATGACGCATACCGCACCGAGCGCGGTTTAGCATCGTGTCGGTGCGATTCGACACTCCACTGCGGATGATTGAATGACGATGACTCCATTCCGCCTCGGACATGCCGCGGACCCCGATTGGCGTATGGCCGCCGATCGATGTTTGACACAGATCGGGAGCGTGCCGCAGGAGGCAACGCTCGGCTTCCTCTATGTGACCGACGCGCTTGCCGAGGACCTCGACGACATCCTACGCAACCTTCGCGCGGCGACCGGCATCGATCAATGGGTCGGCAGCGTCGGCATGGGCATCTGTGCGACCGGTGCCGAGTACTACGAAGAGCCCGCGCTCGCGGTCATGCTCGGCGAGTTTCCGAGCGATGACTTTCGCGTCTTCCCAAGCCTGGTCGAAGATCTCGACGACTTCGATCTGCGTCACGGCGACTGGATGCGGACCAATCCGCCGTACCTGGGCTTGGTCCACGGCGACCCATCCAACGGCCTGACCGAGATCCTGATCCAACAGCTCGCGCAGCGCACGACCGCGGGTTTTCTCGTCGGCGGGCTCGCCAGCGCCCGCGGGGACGCCCTGACCATCGCCGACGGGGTGACGCGCGGCGGCCTGTCCGGCGTCCTCTTCTCCGAGCGGGTCGGGATCCTGACCCGACTCAGCCAGGGCTGCTCGCCGATCGGACCGCACCACGTGATCACCGAGGGCCAGCGCAACATCCTGATGCGACTCGACGGCGAGCCCGCGCTTGATGTGCTCAAACAGGACATCGGCGAGATCCTGGCCCGCGATCTGTCGCGTCTCGGCGGCTACATCTTCGCCGGCTTGCCCATCCAGGGCTCGGATACGGGCGACTATTTGGTCCGTAATCTGGTCGGCATCGATCCCAATCACGGCCTGGTCGCGATCGGCGATCTGGTGGAGCCCGGACGCGAGCTGATGTTCTGCCGGCGCGATGCGGACACCGCCCGCGAGGATCTCGACCGCATGCTCAAGGGCATCAAAGCTCGCCTGTCCGCTCCGCCGCGAGGCGGTATCTACGTCTCCTGTCTGGGGCGCGGGGTCAACCTCCTCGGTCCAGACTCGGCCGAGCTCAAGCAGATCCAGGCCGCGCTCGGCGACGTGCCCATCGTCGGCTTCTACGCCAACGGCGAGATCTCGCAGGATCGTCTCTACGGCTACACGGGCGTCTTGACCCTCTTCACCTAAACCGCGTCCAGAGCGACATGCGTCGTTTTCATGTTGTCTCGGGCTTGAGGATTTTTCCGACCTTGTTGGAGACGCGGTTGAAAATTCGATGTCTCTAAACTGAAGCCGCGCCAGCTCCAGCGCTCCTCGGAGCTGGCGCAGCCAATCCACGCCAACACATGACGCATACCGTACCGGGCGCAGTTTAGGTGCCCCCGGGACCCTCGCAACACATGGGAGCGCGACGATGGAGACGGACATCGGCATTCGTATCATGTCCCCGGCGGAGGTCGATCTCGCCATCGAATGGGCTGCGCGCGAGGGGTGGAACCCGGGCCTCGACGATGCCGCCTGTTTCCGAGCGGCCGACCCCGAGGGTTTCCTGATGGCGTTCGTCGACGGCGAGCCTGCGGCAAGCCTTTCGGCCGTGCGCTATGGCGAAACCTTCGGCTTTATCGGTCTCTATATTGCCGCGCCGCTCTATCGCGGGCGCGGCATCGCCCTACGGCTGTGGCAAGCGGGGATGGCCTATCTCGGCGATCGGGTCATCGGTCTCGACGGGGTGCCGGAACGCCAGCACGACTATCGTCGCTCCGGGTTCGAGCTGGCTTGGCGCAACGTCCGCTATTCGGGCACGGTCGCGCTTGCGGCCCCGGATGACCCGAGCCTCGTTCCGGTCGATCCGGACCTGCTTCCTGCGCTGCTCGACTATGATCGACGGCACTTTCCCGCCCCGCGAGATCGGTTCCTGGAGGCTTGGCTCACTCAAGCGGATACGCGCCGCAGCTGGGCCTTTGTCGAGCCCGAGGTCGGCACGGGTGGCGGATCGGGCCGTGTGACCGGTTACGGCACGGTCAGGCAATGCCGCGCCGGTTGGAAGATCGGACCGCTCTTCGCCGACGATGCCGCGCGGGCCGATCTGCTCTTCCGACGCCTCGCCGCCTGTGCCGGCACGGACCCCGTGATCCTGGATCTACCCGAGCCCAATCCCGCGGCGCTTGACCTGGCAAAGGGCTATGGTCTGTGCCCCGTGTTCGAGACCGCGCGCATGTACCGCGGTGCCGCACCGACGCTTCCGATTGATCGGATCTATGGCGTGACGACCTTCGAGCTGGGCTGAGCGGGATGCGCGCGCATCCCAGGGGCGCGTTTTGCGCTCGCCTGGTTTGCGGACTCACGCACCGCTTTCCGGGCGAGTTCAGGCCCGCCGCCGATCCCCGTGCCAGCGATGCAGGAGCAGCCATTCTATGAAGCTCAGGATCGCGTAAAGGGTGACGCCCATGAGCGCGAGCAGCAGCAGGGCGGCGAACATCTTGGCGATCTGCAGCCGATTGCCGGCCTCGAGGATGCGCCAGGCGAGTCCGTCGGTGTTGCCGGAGGCCGCGGCGAACTCGGCGACCACGGCACCGACCAGTGCGAGTCCACCCGCGGTCTTGATGCCTGCGAGCAGATAGGGCAGGGAGGATGGAACCATGAGCCGGATGAAGGTCTGGCGAAAGTCCGCCCGATACAGCCGGAAGAGGTCGCGTAGATTGGGGTCGACCGCCTTGAGACCTGCGGTCGCGCTTGCCAGGACCGGGAAGAAGGCGGCGATCCAGGCCAGGATCAGCACGGCGAGCCAGGCGTTGTCCAGCCCGACCCAGACGATGATCAAGGGGGCGATGGCGATGATGGGCGTGACTTGCAGGATCACGGCATAAGGCGAGAGCGCCGCCTCCGCGATACGGCTGGAGGCGAAGAGCGCCGCGAGCGCCGTGCCCGAGAGCGTTGCCAGAGCGAAGGCCGCCAAGGTCGTCCCCAATGTGGTCCGGGCCGAGCCGAGAAGCGAGGCCCCGTCGGTTGCGAAGACGGCCAGAATGGCGCTCGGCGGGGGCAGGATGAAGGGCGGGATCCCCCAATAGACGACGGACCATTCCCAGAGCCGGATCAAACCCAGAAAGAGCGCGATCGGCAGGATGATCCGAAGGCCCCGCATCAGCATGTCGAGACATCCTCCAACGCGTCGAGGATGTCGCGCGCGGTCGCATTGAAGGCGGCGGATGTCCGGTAGCCGGGCTCACGCGGGTAGGGCGCGGGGTTTTCGATGTCGGCGACCAGACGTCCCGGACGCCCGCTGAGGATCAGGATGCGTTGAGACAGATAGACGGCCTCGAAGACCGAGTGCGTGACGAAGATCCCGGTGAAGCCGCGCTCGGCCCAGAGGCGCAGCAGATCGTCGTTGAGCTTGCCGCGGGTGAATTCATCGAGCGCCGCGAAGGGCTCGTCCATCAAGAGGACATCGGGGTCGGCGACCAGCGCGCGTGCGATGGAGACACGCATGCGCATCCCGCCCGAGAGCTCGCGGGGCAGGGCGTCGGCGAAGCCCGCGAGACCGACTTTCTCCAGCGCGACACGGGCGCGTTCACGCGCTTCGGTCTTGGCCATGCCGGCAAGCTCGAGCGGCAAGGCGACGTTCTTCGCCGCACTCGCCCACGCCATGAGGGTCGCTTCCTGGAAGATGAAGCCGAGCGATCCGCGGCTCTGCGGCCAGTCGACCCGACCGCGCGTCGGCTCATCCAGACCGGCGATCAGCCTCAACACAGTGCTCTTGCCACAGCCCGAGGGTCCGAGCAGGGAGACGAAGGCGCTGGCCTCGATATCGGCGCTCAGCTCCCCGAGCGCGGCGGTACCGTTGGGGAAGGTCTTCGCCAGTCGATCGAGGCGCAGGCCGCTGCTCACGGTTTCGGCGGGAGGAAGTCGAGCGAGTAGGCGCGCCGCCAATTCAGACTCGCCGGATACAGCCCGTCTGCGGACATGGTCGCGAAGAAGGCCTGCCAGCGCGCCTCGGTCATGGCGCCGATCCCGGCGGTTTCGGCATCGCCCGCGGTGGCGAGCCGGTGGCGGTTCATCTCGGCGATGGCGTGGCGGAGTACATCGTCGGTCATCTCTGGATTGTCGGCCTTGATCAGGGTGTTGCCGGGCGTAGGGTCGCCGGTCAGATAGTCCTTCCAGCCGGCAATGGAGGCTGCGACGAAGGCGCGGACCTGCTGCGGGTCGCTTCGGATGCGCGCGTCCGAGGCCAGGATCAGGGTGCCATAGGAGGGGTAATCCTCGTCTGCCAGCAGAAAGACCTGCGGCTCGATGCCGCTTGCCTTCGCGATCTCGTAGGGCTCGCTGGTGACATAGCCCTGTTGAATCGCACGGGGATCGGTGAGAAAGGGGGCGAGGTTGTAGGTGTACTTGCGGATCTGCCGATCCGTGAATCCGAACTTCGCCTTCAGCCAGACCCAATGGCTACCGACCCCCGCATCCGAGATCATGATCGGCTTGCCCTTCATGTCCGCGATGGATCGGATGTCCTCGCGCGGGTGCGTGATCAGCACCTGTGGGTCCTTCTGGAAGACGGCCGCGACGGCGGTCGCCGGAATCCCGGCCGCGACGATGTTGAGCGGGATGAAGCTATTGGAGCCGATCCCGAAATCGACCTGGTTTGAGCCCAGCAGGAGCGGGACATTCACCGAGGGACCGCCCTGGATGATCTCGACATCGAGTCCTTGCTCGGCATAGAGCCCGCGCGCCTTGGCTTGATAGAAGCCGCCTTGCGGGGCCTGCGCCTTCCAGTCGGTGACGAAACGGATCTTGGTGAGGTCGGCGGCTGTCGTCGATCCGGCGACTGCGAAGCCCGCCAAGGCCAATGCGAGGATAAGGGTGTGCTTGGACATGCTTAGGTCTCCGACGGCGTCTCCTCGCCGGGAACGGCATCCTGCAACGGGCTCAGGAGTCGGTCGAAGTCGTCCGGGTTGACGTACTGAATGACCACGGTCCCGTTGGGACTGCGGCCGATGTCCATCCCGCGTTCGGGGTAGAGCCAATGGACGATCTCGGTCTCGGGCTCGGTCAGGCGCAGATCGGGTGTACCGAAGCGTTGCTCGATCAGCTCGTCGTCCAGTCTGGCCTTCGGAAGGTAGCTGATGGATCGGATCGGGCGGGTGGACAGGGTCTCGACATCGGCCGGGTCGAGCTTGATCTTGCGGCTGCCGCTGCCGACCTGGCTGATCCGCAGGCCGCGCTCGTACATGGCAGCGAGGGTAGCCTGGTCGACATCGAGCGCGATCACGAAATCCGCGCGCAGGCGCTGCAGATGGATCTGGTCGAAGAAGGCCTCCACGCCGTAGGGTTCGGCTTGCGTCGGGTCTTGGAAGAGATTGACCTTGCCGTCCTCGCCGAACAGCGTGCGCACCTCCGCCAGCGTGGTCTCCCCGATGGTGAAGCCGAAGACCTGCGAGTGCCCGGAAGCATCCTGCGTGACCCGCCAAGGCAAGCGATCCGGGCCGTCCTCGATGGACGCCGGCATGAGGAGTAGAACGCCCAGGAAGCCCAAGACAGCGACCCCGAGGACGGAGAGAATGATCTGTCGATCCATGGGTTGAAACGCTCCGGATGATGCGATGACGATCGAGCGGTGAGCCGCGATGCGGCCGTTAAGGTTCGGACCCGAAGAACCGAATAAAAGACCTGAACCGGGTCGGCTCCAAGCCTCGCGGACCAAGCCGAACGCGAAGCATCGCCGAGGCCGCGTTGACCACGCCGGACGCGGTTCAGTCCGGTTCAGCGTGATTCAGCGCCAGGGGCATCAGACCGGCGACGACGCGCCGCCCTTCCGACATCAAGATGTTGTAGGTCCGGCAGGCCGCACCCGTATCCATGACCTCGAATCCGATACCGCGCCCGATCACGGCAAAATAGAGTGCGGGGTCCGGAAAGACCTGTGTCTCGCCGGTCCCCAGTACGATGACCTGGGTCTCGGGCTCGATCGCGATCAGTGCATCCAGGTGCTCGACCGTCAAATCGGCCGGGTGTGCCGGACCCCAGCCGTCTTCGATCCGGCTCGGCGTCACGATCAACCCACGGGTAAAGCGTCGCCCCCCGATCAGGATGCCGTCGTTCCCGTAGGCGTCGATCAGTTGGCCGCTGCTGCCGTCTGCTTCGGAGAATCTCATGGCGCGAACATAACCGAAGGTTACTTGATCGAACAAGGTGAGGCCGACACAGCGAGATAAGAACCCGAGCGAACAAGCGGGCAGGTCGAAGGGGCTCTGTTAGAATCGCCGCCACGCGTCCCACTCAACCGATCCGGAAGCCCATGACCGTCCGTACCCGATTCGCCCCATCCCCTACCGGTTATCTGCACGTCGGAGGCGCCCGCACGGCGCTCTTCAGCTATCTCTTCGCGCGCAAGCACGGCGGGCAGTTCGTGCTGCGGATCGAGGATACGGACCTGGAACGCTCCACGGCCGAGTCCGTGAACGCCATCCTCGAGGGCATGACCTGGCTCGGGTTGGATTACGACGAAGGACCCTTTTACCAGACCCAGCGCTTCGATCGGTACAACGCGGTGATCGACGAGCTGCTGGCCAAGGGGCTGGCCTATCGCTGCGTCTGCTCGAAGGAGCGGCTGGAAAAGCTGCGCGAGGACCAGATGGCGCAGCGGCTCAAGCCGCGTTACGACGGCCATTGTCGTGGTCACGAGGTCGACCCGAACGCACCGCACGTCATCCGCTTCAAGAATCCGTCCGATGGTGTGGTGGTCGTGGACGACATGATCCGCGGCCGGGTCGTCTTTGCCAACGCCGAGCTTGACGATCTGGTGATTCGACGCACCGACG
>NZ_DATITZ010000327.1:0-4420 GCF_035467215.1 Thiocapsa sp.
ACCGCCATCCTCGACCGGCTGCTGCACCACAGCCACGTCGTCACCATCCGTGGGGAGAGCTACCGATTACGCGAGAAGCGCCGTGCCGGCCTGCTCGGGAGCGCGGCGAGCGGCGCGCGCCGGGGCGGCGGGGGCGAGCCCGTCCAGTCGCCCTCCGGGCTCCTTTACGGGCTCGCCCCCGCCGCCCCAGCGAACTGAGGGGAAACGCAGATCCATGTAACCACGGGGGGTCAATTCTTGGTGTCGCCAGGGGGTCAATTCCTGGTGTCGCTTGACACACCGAGGTCTCTCCGGAAGGCGATATCCTTACGGGCAGGCGCGGATGTGATTCAATGAAAGCGATTCAGTTTTGACCCGCGTCTCCAAAAAGGTCGGAAAAATCCTTGAGTCCGAAGCGGCATGCACATAACGCATTTCATTCTGGACGCGGTTGAGGTTCAAACAGCGAGGTACCATGCACCGACACACGACGAATCTTCGAATCGTTGCGGCCGCGGCCATCCTGCTGGTCCTTGGTCTGCCGTTGCCGTCTATCGCCCAAGAGCAGACGCCCGACGGTTTTCCGGACACATCCCGGCCCGAGTCATCCCCGGTCGGGACGCCGTTCGAGCCAGGCGATGCCGCGTCGCTGCAGTCGCTCGAGGCTCTGCACAAGGCATTGTCGAGTCGCGAACAACAGGTTGCGGAGACGCAGCGGCGGCTGATTGCGGCCGAGGATGATGTGACGCGGGAAGCGCTCGCCGATGAGCTTCGCGAGCTCAGGGCGCAGCTCGACGAGCAGCGTCTGCAGTTCGAGCGATTCGCCTTGGAGATGGATCTTGGACCCTTCGTCGACGAGGTGGATCAACCCTTCGATTGGCAGGAAGAGCTCAACAAGCTGCTCAAGCCGATCCTGGCCGAATTGAAGAGTGCGACCGCGGAGTCCCGCGCCATCGGCGAGCTGCGAGCCGAGCTCGATCAGGTCGACGAGCGCAGGGCGCTTGCCGAGAAAGCGGTCGGGCGTTTGGAGGGTCACCTCGCCGATGGTCCCTCCGATGACCTGAGGGCAAGGCTGGAAGAGCGGCTCGCCCACTGGCAGCGTATCGCCGACGATACCGCCAATCGCTACACCGCGCTTGATCTGCAGCTCGAGAACCGGCTCGAGCAGCGCCAATCCATTCAGGACGAGACGACCGCGTACGCGAAGCGCTTCTTTCAGACCCGTGGACTGAATCTCCTCTTGGCCGCGGTTGCCTTCTGCGTGGTCTTCTTCGGGGTCAGATATCTGGCGTCGTTGGTCGGTCGGCTTCAATCATCGAAGGACGGTGCGGCCGCCGCAGGAACGCGGTTCAGCAGTCGTCTGACCACGTTGCTGCTGCGCGTTTTCAGCGTTCTGGGCGGCTTGATCGCGATGATGCTGGTGTTCAACATGGCGGGCGATTGGTTCATGCTCGGCATCATCGTGATCTTCCTGATCGGGGTCGCCTGGGCCAGCATCAAGACGCTTCCGAGCCAGCTCGAAACAGTGCGATTGGTCCTGAACATCGGCGCGGTCCGAGAAGGCGAGCGGATCCGCTTCAACGGTATTCCCTATCAGGTCGAGGTGCTCGGCTTCCGAGTTCGGTTGGTCAATCCGCGCCTCGAAGGCGGGCTCCAGGAGATCCCGGTGAATGCGTTGGTCGGACTCTATTCACGACCCGCCGGAGCGGATGAGGACTGGTTTCCGACCCGAACCGGTGACTGGGTCGAGCTCGCGGACGGGCGCATGGGACAGGTGACGCGACAGAGCACGAGCGCCGTGCATCTCAGGGAGCTCGGCGGCGAGGATGTCGTCTACCCGACCGATGTCTTCGTCGGTTTGAACCCGCGCCGTTTGTCCGAGGGTTTCCGAATCGTCTCGACCTTCGGGATCGATTATCGGCATCAGGCCGTCGCGACCACCGAGGTCCCCGAGCGGATGCGAGAGAGGCTGGAGCAGCGGCTGCCGGACGTGGTTCCGCACGAGTACATCAAGGCGGTCGCGGTCTATTTTCAGTCTGCTGCTGCCTCGTCCCTGGATTACGAAATCCAGGTCGATCTGTCGGGCGGGGCCGCACGCCATATGGCGCCGATCCGCCACGCCATTCAACGCATCCTGGTCGATGCCTGCAGCGATCACGGATGGGAGATCCCCTTCACCCAGATCACCCTGCATCAGGCGTCTGGCTGAGGCCGGACTCGACCGCCGTTTCGGCGCGGCACGAAGCGAGTCCGGTTCCCGGCTGATGATCCCGGCTTATGATCCAGGTTTTCCGGCTCGTGCCGACCCGAGTCGGAGCGCTTTCATCACTGAGTCGGAGTCGCTGGAGGCTTCATGGCGGACTATCACTTGCTGACCATCTGGCGGATCGAAGCACCGCTGGAGCCTGTTTACTCCGCCATCCGGGACTCCCTGGGCTGGTCGGACTGGTGGCCGGGTGTCCGGAAGGTGGAGGCGGTGGCGGACGGAGATGCCGAGGGCATCGGCACTGTTCGGCGCTATGTCTGGAAAGGGAGTTTGCCGTATCGGGTCGTGTTCGAGGTGCGCGCGACCCGCATCGAGAATCTCGAGGTCATCGAGGGCGCTGCCGAGGGCGACCTCGAAGGCATCGGCCGTTGGGACTTCGCTCGTCAAGGCGGGTTGAGTATCGTGCAGTACGAGTGGCACGTCCGCAGCACACGCTGGTGGATGAACCTGATCGCCCCGTTCGCCCGTGCGCTGTTTGTCCGTAACCATACGCGAATCATGGCTCAGGGCGCCGAGGGGTTGGCACGGCGACTCGGTGCGCGCCTGGTGAGCCAAGAGAGTATCGATCTGACGGCGGACGAAGTTCCGTCGCGCCGAACCCACTAGTGCAACGCCGCGCAATTCCCGAGGCCATTCGGGCTTGGGTCCACGGCGGACCGAAGTCCGCCTCCCCGGGGGTGCCGACTGAAGTCGGCGTACCCGGGAGGTGGCATCGAGACTTCAGTAGTAGCCGAGCGCTTCGTCAGGTCTCGGGGGCTCCGCCGAGTTGTGCCAAATACGTCAGGTCGCCCTCTCTTTGCGCGACGCGGCGCAGATAGCTGGCTTGGTTTTTCGTGCAGCGAAGGGTGTGCGGACTGCCGCGTCGCTCGGTCACCAGATCCAGATCGCAGCAATCGGTTCGCACCGAGGCCGCGATATGATCGCGATGGCGTTGCGCCGCCCGGAAGGCCCATTCGGGTTGGGTCGGATCGGCGAGAAAGCGGCTGAGCTCTTGGCAGTTGGCGCAGGCGCAGGTCACCTGAGCGGGTCGTCGCCAATCCGCTGGGGGCTCCAAGGGTTCCGCGATCCGCCGGCGTAGGTGCGCGAGCGCCAGTCCGCGCAAGGCTTGCGCGGAGGGAAGATCTCGGGTCGTTTCGTCGGCGTGCAGCGTGAGCGCTGCGGGCAAGAGGATCCGGTCGATGTCGTAGCGGTCGGGATACTGCAGGAGATGCTCGAAGGCCTGTCGCGCGAGATCGGGGTCGATGCGCTCGAGCCCGCTCAGGAGATTCGCCACCATGGCATCGGTCGGCTCGGTGCCGGTCGATTCGCTGCGATACCGGTAGGCATCGACAGGTGATTGTGCGACGCGAGGGCCGGGTAGGGTGCGCACGAGTGCCTCGGCGGCCGAGCGGAGACTCTCGGCCGTCCCGGTCCCGGTAGCGATGACATGGTTTGCGGTGCGGGCAAGCAGATCGGCGCAGGCGACCGGATGGTCCTGTGCGTTCCCTGCGATGATGTCGTGGATCAACCGATGCGCCCGCTCGGGCGTGAGGGCTGCGAGCGCCTCGACGAGTGCTTGATTGTCGGTTTGCCCGTAGGCTCCGGCCGCGATCGGTCCGCCCGCAAAGGCATCGATCTCGACGAGGTCGCCCAAGGTTGTCAGGTGCCTCAGGTAAGCCGCCGCGGCGCCGTCCGAGCTGGCCTTGCGTCGGACCCAGTCCGAGTCTGGCCAATCGATACGAATCCGTTCAGCGAGCAAGTGCGCCTCCTCCCGGAGCGGCGCCTGCGGGTCGGCACCGGCCTCTTGCCACTGCCTGACCAGCTCGCCGAGGAAAGGAACGCTGACCTCCAATCCGCCTTGGCTCAGCACGGCCGCGCGATGGGTGCGCGGCCAGACGACGAGTGCGGCGCGCTGATAGAGTCGATCGAAGCTGGCCCCTTCGTTGCCGGTGGCCTCCTGAAACTCGAGCTCGTCCGGCTCCAAGTCGTCGAAGGCGCCGGGCGGGGAGAGTTCTTCCAGTTCGAATGGCAGCGGACCCAGGTTCGGATGGCTGCCGTCGGGATGGCGCCAGGTATCGACGATCTGGCGGCTCTCGTCGACCTCGCCGACCTCGAAATCATCCTCGTCGTGACGGCCCCAGTAGCCGCCGCCGGTGTGTTCCGCCCAGCCGGATTCTTCGATCGAGACCAGGGCGA
>NZ_DATITZ010000328.1:0-7732 GCF_035467215.1 Thiocapsa sp.
GGTGCGGGCGGGCGCATCGCCTCCGCGGGCGGCATTGCGACCGCACGGCCCACGGCGCGGAACGTGCCCAACGCGGCCGCACACGCGGACACCATCAGGGCCAGAGCAAGGATCCGAGGCTCGAGGCGGAAGCTCGTCTCCGGGAAACGATAGTATTCGGCGTAGACGCCGGCCATCCCGTCGGCCGCCCAAGCGCCGAGGGCGATTCCGAGCAGCGATCCCACGATCACGATGAGTCCGGTCAGCATGCCGTAATGCGCGGCGATGTCCCGGTTGGCGTAGCCGAATGCCTTGAGGATCGCGATCTGTCCGCGTTGGGTCTGGATGATCCGCCCCATCAGCAGATTCAACAGGAAGGCCGCGACCGAGAGGAAGATGGCGGGAAGCACGATGGCCATCACGCGGAGCTGGTCGAGCTCCTCCGAGAGGAAGCGATGCGACACCTGGTCCTCGCGGCCCATGGCGCCGATCCCGCCGTAGCGGGCCAGAGTCAGGTCCAGCGCCTCGATGACGGTCGCCTCGTCGGCCCCGGCCTGGAGCGAGAGCAGGACACTGTTGAAGGCCCCGTCCATATCCATCGCATGGGCCAGTGCTCGGCGGTTTATCCAGAGGACTGCAAAGCGTTTGTAGTCCGGCAAGATGTCCGCCGGTCCCACCTGATAGACGAACTCGGGCGACAGGGCGACACCGCTGACAGTCAGGGTTTGGAGGCGGCCGTTGATGATCGCTTTCAACCGATCGCCCGCCCGCAGACCCTGCGCCTCGGCGAAGGGCTCGCTCAGCACCGCCTGATCGGAGCGGTCAGGCTCGGGCAGTGCGCCCTCGCGCAGGTGCAGCCGATTCAGATACGGCTGACGACCGTCCGGGATCGAGAGGAGCAGACCGCGGACCGGCTCGTCGAAACCCGCAACCTCCAGGCGCACCGGTGCCTGAACCCGCGTCTCGACCTGATTGACGCCGGGGATCTCGCGTAGACGCGCCGCCAGACCCTCCGGGGCGCGCTTGAGGGTCGCGAAGACATGGGCGAAATGATGACCGTCGTAGAACCGGGCCTGCGACAGCCGCAGCGCGTCGAGCGTGGTCACGGACAGGATCAGCACCATCACGCCCGCGGCGATCACCACCGCGATCGCAGCGACCTGTCCCTTGAGGTCGAAGAGATCGCGCAGGAGCTTGGTGTGCAGTGCTCGCATCGGTCGACCTCGGCGACGCCATCGCAAACCCGATCCGCTCAGAAGGCGTCCGCTTCGACCTCCAGATAGGCGAGCGAGACGTGCTTGCCCAGTTCCTCCTCGAAGCCCGGCCAGTCTTTGAATCGGGCAAGCTGCTCGGCGATGATCGGACGCATCTCGAAGTCGCTTCCGCCGCTCTCGTACAAGGTGGCGACCCCGTCGTAGACCCCGGTCAGGTAGGCGCGGTAGTCATCGACGATCTCCCATCCACCGGTTCGGCCGTGCCCCGGAATCAGCACGCTCGCCGTCACTGCGGCTTTAACCCCGTCCAGCGCGTTGATGCTGCCGATGAAAGAGCCGTCGTCCATACGCACGATGCGTCCGTTGCAGGCGTTGTCGCCCAGGAACAGAGCGTCCAGCTCCGGGATCTCGAACATCAGATCGGAGGTGCTGTGGACATGGGGATAGTAATGGGTCTTGAAGGTGAGCCCTCCGATCGACAAGGTCTCGCCACCCTCGAGCGCGTGTGTCGGACCCTCCGCGACCGTCCCTTCGGTGGCGCCTTCGGTCGCGCTCAGCATGCGTTGGACCCACTCCTCGCCGGCCCCTTCGGCGACCAGCTTCAGCATCTCGGGATGCCCGTAGATCGGCACCTGCGGGGCCACGGCCAGCATCGCCTGATTGCCTAGCCAATGGTCCCCGTGGACATGCGTGTTCAGCACGGCCAGCAGCGGCTTGTCGGTCACCTTGCGGATCTGACGCAGGACCATCTCCCCGGTCTGGACGCTCGACCCCGGATCCACGACGATCACGCCGGTCTCCGTGACCAGGAAGGCCGGGTTGTTCATGAACCCCTGGTTCTCGGGGGTAGGATAGTCCACCGGTCCGTGGATCACATAGAGACCGGGTGCGACCTGCTCCGCAGGGTAGTCCGGCAGGTCGGGGCCGCGGTCCGCCAGGGCCGGGAAGGCGAGGGCGAGCATCAGGCAGGAGAACAAGGCGATCGGCCATGAGGGCCGGTGTGGGATTCGATCGAGCGGCATGGGTAAGGATCCTCAAAGGTGAACCGAAATGGCTTTATACCGCAGCGGCGGTCCATGAGCATTGTGAGCCCGCGACCAGCCGCTAGAAACTGGACCAGCCGAGATGCTCTCCGACCCATGCCTGAAGAGACCGCACCGCCGAGCGATCCTCCCAGGTGTCGTAAGGATCGGAAACCCGCCAATCCGGCTCGTTGCGCCAGCGTTGCTCGAACCAGGTCAGGGCGGCGTTCAGGAATGGATCATTCGCCGGACCCACGACAAGGACATTCGTCTCCAGGTTGAAGTCGTCCAGATTCCGTCGCGTGTAATTCGACGATCCTGTGATCAGGACGGCTTGGCCATCGGCGCGTTCGAGAACAAGCTGCTTGGCGTGGCACTGCTCCCCGGTGGTATGACACCAGCGCACCGGGATTCCGGCATCGTGCAAGCGCCGCCCGGTCTGGCGATTGGGGATACCGCTCTTTTCTCGGCCGAACGCATCCCGGTTGGGGTCGAGCAGGATTCGGACATCGACGCCTCGACCCGCGGCGTCCTCGACGGCTCGGATCAGCCCCTCGTGAGAGAAATAGAACATGGCGATATCGAGCCGATCCCCGCGAGCCGCGCTGCGGATCGTCTCGAGTGCCGCTTCCCGGATTCGGCTTTCGGTGATGATCCGCGCCTGCAGTCGACTCGGCGCCGCCGGGTGCTGAACGGCCGGGATTTCAAAGGGCACCTTCCCGGCGGAAAAGCGGATCACCGCGGTTTCGGTGTCCAGGAGATCCAGTGCCGCTTGGCCGCGAAACGCCACAGCCGTGTTCACATGGGTGCTGCTCGCATCGTGTGGATTGGCCGACGTCACCAGTGCCACCCAGTCGTCGCCTTCATCGGCCACGATCGTCTTGCGGTGATTGGCCTTGAGGTTGAGCAAGGACAGATAGGTCCGCAGCGTGACCGCCTCTTCGCCCACCGGATTGGGCAGCCAGCCACGGGTACTGTTGCCGAGCCAGCTGCAGCAGAGACGCCACGCCGCCGACCAGGCCGGGTTTGGATCGCGCAGTCGGTCGAGATCGGTATAGACCAGATGCGCACCCGCCGCCTCGAGCGCCTCCAGGTGTGGTGCCGCGACGCCCCCGTAAAGGTTGTTGAAGGGGTCGGTGATGATGACCGTCACAAGCCCCGGACGGTCGCGCATGCGCTGCAGCAGGTTCTCCGTCAGCTCCCGAGACAGTGGCCGATGGGTCTCCGTGATGGTTTCCTGCATGGCGTTGAACAGAAACATATCCAGCACGAGCAGCCTGTTTGCACCCTGGATCAGCTCGAAGACGCGATCGAAGATGATCTGTCGCGTGTGCCGTTCGCCCTCGGCATCCACCCAGGTGTGATCGGCGAGAAACTCCACGCCATGCACCGGACGCAGCGGTGCCGCAATGCTGATCCCGGGCGGCAGGGCTTTGTACACGTGATAGAAGCCGTTGCCCAGAACAAGGGCGAGGAGCAACAGCAGGATGCGTTTCATCACCGAATGCATCGACAGGTCATGGGTTTAATGAGCCTACTGTGCTTCGCCGTGGATCCGAATCCGCCCCGGGGGCGCGCCGCGTAACCTCATCTGACCGAGACCCGCCCGGCCGACCGTCGAAAAACCGACCCCATCGCCCCATGTCGACGAAGGGCGAGGATATCGACCGAGCGCCGACGCATCGCCCTCGAGAACAGGCGCACTCACCAGACGAGGATCACCATGAGCCAGACACTCGAAGAGGTCTTGAACGCCAACGCCGCGTACGCGGCGGATTTCGACAAGGGCGACTTACCGATGCCTCCGGGGCGGCACTTCGCCATCTTGACCTGCATGGACGCGCGCCTCGACCCGGCCAAATACGCCGGGCTCGCCGAGGGCGACGCGCATGTCATCCGCAACGCCGGCGGCCGTACCAGCGACGATGTGATCCGATCGCTGGTCATCTCCTACAAACTGCTCGGGACCCGAGAGTGGTTCGTCGTCCATCACACCGATTGCGGCATGGAGACCTTCACCGACGAGATTATGCGCGGTCTTCTCGCCAGTAGCCTGAAAACCGCCAGTGTGGATGCCTCCGGCTGGCACGACAGTGGCGAGGGGCCGGGGTCGTCCGAAGGGAACTACGTCGACTGGCTGACCATCAAGAACAACGCACAAAGCGTCGTCGAGGATGTTCAGCGGATCCGTCGGCACCCGCTTGTTCCGGGCGACATCCCGATCTACGGCTACATCTACGACGTGCGTACCGGCAAGCTGGTCGAGGTGCCGGAAGCGACCCGCATCGGTGCGGCATCGGCTTGAGCCAAGCCGGGCAAACGTTCTCGTGACACCGCTCCGGCGGTGTCAATCCTTCTCCGGCGCTCCGTGCCGTGAGTTTCCCGTTCGAATCCCTCGGCACGCCTTCCACGTAGAAGCCGGCGCCAAAAAAAACCCGCTTGCGCGGGCTTGTTCTAAAGTGCCGTCACAAGCGCCGCGACTCGGTAAGAGTCGAAGGCTCCGCGGCGATGGAAAGCGCTACTTGATCTTGCCTTCCTTATACATCACGTGCTGCCGGACGACGGGATCGAACTTCTTGATCTCCATCTTGCCGGGCTGATTGCGCTTGTTCTTGGTGGTCGTATAGAAATGACCGGTGCCGGCGCTGGAATTGAGCCGGATCTTATCGCGTGCTGCCTTGGCCATGGTGTGCCCTCCGGTTAGACCTTATCGCCGCGTGCACGGATCTCGCCGAGCACGATGTCGATACCGCGCTTGTCGATGATGCGCATGCCCTTCGTGGAAACCCGCAGCTTGACCCAGCGCTTCTCGCTCTCGACCCAAAAACGATGGTCGTGGAGATTGGGCAGAAAACGCCGCTTCGTTCTGTTGTTCGCGTGCGAGACGTTATTGCCGGTAATCGGGCGCTTACCGGTGACCTGGCATACCTTGGACATGGCGGAATCCCTAGAATTCGGAGGTCGTGCTTCGGGGTAGAAAGAAGCGGAAAGCTAACATGTTTCGGCGATTCGACGCAACGCAAAATTCCTTGTCGTCGTCATCGGCCGACTTGCGCAGGCATTTTTTCGCCGCCTCAATCCCGTGACAAGCGCGCGCAGCGCGACTATACTTTCCGGCTGGGGCTGAGTGGCAGAGTGGTCATGCAGCGGCCTGCAAAGCCGTGCACCCCGGTTCGATTCCGGGCTCAGCCTCCATCATCAACCCCCGCGGGAGCTCTTCCCGGAACTCTTCCTCGATCGTCTGCTCCGATAGTGTCGCGTCTTGCCGCAGCGAGGATCGAATGACGCTCCGATGAGCGGACTCAGCCGACATCCGAAAGCCTGACGCCGCGCCCGGGTGGCGAAACTGGTAGACGCAAGGGACTTAAAATCCCTCGACTTCGGTCATGCGGGTTCGAGTCCCGCCCCGGGCACCATCCCTCTTCGGACAGACTCATGTCGGAGCAAGATTCCCTCAAAGAGCTTCGTATCGACCGCGCCGACCGTGACGGCAGCGGTCACCGCGGGCTTCGGCTCGTTCTCGCAATCCTCGTCGTCGGCGCCCTCGGCGGCGGCACTTACTATGCTGTCTCCGAAGGCCCGATCCCGGTCGATGTCTCGATCGCGCAAGCACCGGCCGCGGGTCCGACGGCCGTCCTGGACGCGACCGGTTATGTGATCGCCCGACGTCAGGCGACGGTGTCGAGCAAGATCTCGGGCAAGCTGGCCGAGGTGTTGATCGAGGAAGGCGTGCAGGTCGAGGCGGATCAGCTGCTTGCTCGTCTCGACGACACGGACGCGAAGGCGCAGCTCGATCTCGCGCGTGCGCGTCTGGCCGCGGCGCAGGCGCGGCTCGGCGAGATCCAGGTTCAACTGGAGCAGAACCGGCGAGGGCTCAAACGCCAGACCGAGCTGCGCTCGCGTCAGTTGGCCTCGGAGGAGGCGCTCGAAACCGCCGCGACACAGGTCGAGACCCTCTCGGCCCAGCTCGAGGCTCAGCGCAGTCAGGTCCGGGTGTCCGAGGCCGAGGTCCAGGTCGCGCTGGTCGCCTACGACAACACGGTCGTGCGCGCCCCCTTCGCCGGCGTAATCGTCGCGAAAGCGGCCCAGCCCGGCGAGATCGTCTCGCCGATGTCGGCCGGCGGCGGCTTCACCCGCACCGGGATCGGGACCGTCGTCGATATGGGTTCGCTCGAGATCGAGGTCGACGTCAACGAGGCATTCATCAATCGTGTCAGACCCGATCAACCCGTTCAGGCGGTGCTCGACGCCTACCCGGATTGGACGATCCCGGCATCGGTGATCGCGATCATCCCCACGGCGGACCGCAGCAAGGCGACGGTGCGGGTGCGCATTCGGATCGATGCGAAAGACCCGCGCCTCATCCCGGAGATGGGCGTGCGGGTGTCCTTTCTTCAGGACGACACCCGGGTTTCGGACGGTACGACCGCCGGGGTGTTGATCCCCGCGAGCGCGATCCGGGAGCATGGCGACGGCAGTATCGTCTTCGTCCTGGACGGCGATCATGTCCGCGAGCGGCAGGTGACCGCCGGCGATGAGATCGGCGATCGACGCCTCGTCGAGCAGGGACTCGCCGCGGGCGAGCGCGTCGTGCGTGATCCGCCGCTCGCGTTGGCCGACGGCATGCGGGTATCGCCGCGAGGCGAGGTTGAGACGCCGTGACGCCGAACAGACCGGATTGAATCGCCGGCCCGAACCCATGTCCGATACCTTTCCGAGCCCCGAGTCCGGCGGCCCCGAACCCCTGGTCGTCATCCGCGCCGTCAGCAAGGTCTACGAGCGCGGCCGGCAACGCATCGAGGTCCTGCATCATGTCGACCTGGATATCCCCGAAGGCGATTTTCTCGCCTTGATGGGGCCGTCCGGATCGGGCAAGAGCACATTGCTCAACATGATTGCAGGGCTGGACCTACCGACCGAAGGCGCTTTGAGTGTCGCCGGACATCGGATCGACCGCATGTCGTCGACCGAGCTAGCACGCTGGCGGGCGGCCAACGTCGGCTTCGTCTTCCAGTTCTACAATCTCCTGCCGGCCCTTTCGGCGCAGAAGAACGTGGAGCTTCCGCTGCTGCTGACGCGGCTGTCCGCGGCACGGCGTCGACGCAACGCGTCGATCGCGCTCGATCTGGTCGGACTCGCCGACCGCGCGTCGCACAAGCCCAACGAGCTCTCGGGCGGCCAACAGCAGCGCGTCGCCATTGCACGAGCGATCGTCTCCGATCCGACGCTTTTGGTCTGCGACGAGCCCACGGGCGATCTCGACCGCCACTCGGCCGAGGAGGTGTTGACCCTTCTGCAGCGGCTCAACCGCGAGTACGGCAAGACCATGATCATGGTGACCCACGACCCGAAGGCGGCCGAGTTTGCGCAACGGATCCTGCATTTGGATAAGGGGGTTCTCGTCGAGCAAGGAGGAACGTTGGTGTGACGGTCGGGTCTCAAGGCCAGCCGCCAGCCGCCAGCCGCCAGCCGCCAGCCGCCAGCCGCCAGCCGCCAGCCGCCAGCTACCCGCCTTCT
>NZ_DATITZ010000329.1:0-27811 GCF_035467215.1 Thiocapsa sp.
ATCGGAAAGCCGTGTACGGGAGAACCGTATGCACGGTTTGATGAGGGAGGGCTGGCATCCTGTGGCTACGACTCGGCTATTGAGGCACCGCCAAACGAAAGGGGCGGAAACAGATAGGCCGGATCTACGGACGCCGGATGCTGTCAGGCTCTCTACTCTACCCGGAATTGCCGGAGAGCTACGTGCACCTCGCCGAAAACGGTTCGGGGACATCGACCGGGGGTGGAGCAGAGATCTGGCAGCTTCCTCCCGAGCAGATGTCCCGCTTCGACCAGGGTTGGCTCCTCAGCGAGCTCGTTTGCTCCGAGGACTGGGCCAACTGGAAGATGCATCCGCACGGCGTCGAGTTTGTGTACCGAAGGCAGCATGATTGGCCTTCATTCAATGCAATGAAGGCATGGCCCAACACGGCGCTCCAAAGGACATCCTCAGTGTCAGGATAGGTGTCGGCTGCTCCTGCGATTCCTCTCAACACCCCCGGGGGAGGTCCGGGTATCCGGGCGGGCGCAGGGCAGCGCGAGGCCGGCCCTCACTCGGGGGCGATGTAGGCCACTGCGGCGGCGCGTCCGCGTTGCTCCCGAACGAAGAGCGCAAGTAACAGTGCGGCCAGGAAGAACAGGGCGCAAAGCAGGATGGCCGACTGGAGTCCCAGACGCGCCTGCAGCAATCCGAGGGACAGCAGGCCGAAGATGGCCGCAAGCTTGCCGAAGAGCCCCCAGAATCCAAAGAGTTCGGCTGTCTTCGACTGCGGGCTGAACACCGCGACCAGGGTTCGGCTGGCCGATTGCGTAGCGCCGAGGCAGAGCCCAGCGATCGCCCCCATGGCCAGGAAGACGGATTCGGCCGACCATGCGGTGCCGAGGGTGCTGTTCAGCCAAGCCGTGAGGGCCGGCGTGCCCCAGATCCCGACGGTCGCGGCCACCCAGATCGCCAGCGTCAGGTTGTAGGTGCGCAGATTCCCCCAGCGGTTCTGGAGGAACCCGAACCCGATCGCCCCGAGACTCGCGGTCAGGTTGGTGATCACGAACATCAGCATCAGGCCCGTGGCGCTCCACCGAATCACCTGGTCGCCGTAGACGAACGCGAACGCGATCACGATCGAGAGCCCGGCCATCGCGAAGAAGAACGAGACGAAGAACACCAGGAGGTCGCGGAACCCCCCGAGCGCGCGGCCCGTGTCGAGCAATCTCCTGAAACCAATGCCCAAGAGCGACTCGCCGGGGGGCAGCACCTTCGGCGTGCCACGCTCGCGCAGGAACACGAAGGTCGGGATCGCGGCCACCAGAAAGAAGACCGCGGTGATCGGACCGACGAGCCTGACGCGGTCGAAGTTCTCGAGGGTCTGGTCACCGATGACGGCGAGCACGAGGCCGGTACAGGCGATGCCGCCGACGTAGCCGAGGCCCCACGCATAGCCGGAGATCTTGCCCAGCTCTTCCGTGGGCCCCAGGTCCGGCAGGAAGCTTGACGTGAACGACTCCCCGACCGCGAAACCGTAGTTCGACACGACCACGAGCAGCACGCCAAGCAGCACCTGGCCCGGGCTCACGAAGTAGAGCAGCGCCGTCGCCGCCACCGTGGTGATGTAGCTCGCGAACAGGAACCGCTTCTTCGCCGCGCGATAGTCCATGATCGCGCCGAGCACCGGTGCCGTCACGACGACGAGGGCGTAACTCACCGAGAGCGCGACGCTCCACCAGAGGTCGCCCAGCCGGTAGTCGGGCGCGTCGCCGACGATGAGGCGCGGAAAGACCACGCTGAAGACGACGGTGACGATGACCGTCGTGTAGCCGGAGTTGGCGAAGTCGAACATCGCCCAGCCGAAGATCTCGCGCCCGGGCGCGCGGGGTGTCGTAGTCACGAGGCTCCTCCCGATAGGCACGCGGACCGCCTTCCGAGTCGCGCGACGGGTGCGTGCGTGGCCCCTCGCCGCCGATCCGTTTGGCTGCGGCGGTCACGCGATCGATCCACGTTCTTCGGGAGATCGAGCGCCCGCCGCGGACCCCTCGGATGACTGAAGTATGAACGAAACCCGGCTCACTCGTGGTCGGTCTCGGGTGCGTTGACCTGCGTGGATCAACGGCGTCCGGCGCCGCTGACCAAGATCCTTGCCGACACCGGCATGGCCGCCGGATGCGAGGGCATCGGGGTCACGTCTTGAAATCACGCAATGCGAGGGGAGCATCGGGGAGGGGCCCACTTAAAACCCCGATGTCTTTCTTTGAAGGATGCCGCACGCCTTGCCTTTGGGAGTCGATGAGCGCGGTCTGGATCGCCACGGCGCGCTGGACCACGATGACCGGCCCCCGGCGCCTTGGAAGCCCGGTGCCTGTCTATACTCAACGCATCTTCGGAAGATTGGGTTGCCGAATGTTCGTCGGGCCGTCCTTCGAGGCGAAAGGGTCTCTTGGCCGATCGACTGGGCAGCGCGGGCGGCGCGACCGACTTCTCCGCAGTCATGGGCCGCCCTGATCGACCGCCGCCGGGCCATCAATCCGCGTGGGCCGTTCGGCCGTCGCGCTCTGAGGTCGGGCGGCGGGCCGTCGAACGCCACGATCGCTTAAGCGGCGCCGAGGAGGGTCCAATGACCGTGACCAATATCCAGTCCGGGACGAACGTCCACGAGGTTGCCGACGGGATTTATCGCATCAATACGCCGGTGGTCATCTCGGATGCAGGCGGGTTTTCATTCAATCAGTACCTGATCGTCGATGATGAGCCACTCCTGTTTCACACGGGTCCGAGAAGGATGTTTCCCCTGGTGCGCGAAGCGGTGGCCAGTGTTCTGCCGGTCGAGAGCCTACGCTATATCGCCTTGTCCCACGTGGAAGCCGACGAGTGCGGCTCGTTGAACGAGTGGCTTGCTTCCGCCCCGCAGTCCTCGCCGCTGTGCGGCACCGTTGCGGCCATGGTATCCATCGGCGACCTTGCCGATCGGGCACCCCGAGCGCTCGCCGACGGAGAGGCGATCTCGCTGGGCAAACATGTCGTTCGTTGGCTCGACGCTCCCCATTTGCCGCACGCGTGGGAGTGTGGCTTTCTGATGGAAGAGCGAACCTCGACACTCCTCTGCGGCGACCTCTTCACCCAGGGCGGCAGTCAGCTTCCGCCCGTCACCGAGTCCGACATTCTCGGGCCGAGCGAGGCGTTCCGCCATGAGATGGATTATTTCTCGTACACGAAGAACGCGCGTCTCCTGCTCGAGAAGCTTGCCTCGACCAATCCGGCAACACTCGGGTGCATGCACGGCAGCGCATGGCGTGGCGACGGGGCCGCATTGCTTCGTGCGCTTGCCGAGACGCTTTCGGAATAGAGCGTTCCCGATCGGGTCCGGTCGATCCGGGGCTGAGATGTGAGCCCCGGCCGTGTGTCCTTCGTTGCTGAACCGCGCCCAGCGCGGTATTCGATGTTTTTGGATGGGATCGGCCCCGGCAGACTCGACGATTGTTCGAGCTGGCTCGGTTTAGTCGACACGCTCGCGGGCCGACGTCCGGGGGCGGCGGCGTACCAGGCTTCTCAGCAGATAGCCTCCGAGCATGATGACCACCAGGAACGCGAACAAGCCCAGCGGGCCGAAGGGACTGAACCCTGCGACCTGATCGTGTAGCTGCCGCATGGCCACTGCCCAGCCCAGGATGGCGACGTAGGTCCCGGCCAAGACGACCCCCAATGTCACCCGCATGCTGAGACCCAGCAGGACGCCGATGGCGCAGCCGACGACGGGCCCGGTCATCCAGATCGGCGACCACACAAAGAGGAACAGGCCGATGAGCCCGTAACGGCGAATCGTCCCGTGATGGCGTTCCGCGGTCTCCCGGACCGCGCGCAGGTAAGGTCGCAGGGTCTTCACTTCCAACAGCCCGCGCCAGCTGAAGACGAACAAGGGGTAGAAGATCAAGACCAGGATCGTCTCGATCAGGAGGTTGGCCAGGACCACCGTGAGGTCATCGAGTCCGGTGGCGTATCCGAGCGACATGCCCGTGACGCGCCCGAAGACCAGGTTGGTCGCGATGACGGCCGCGAGCAACTGACCATATCCCGGGGACCACACGGTGGCTACCGCCAGTGCGGCCAGCAACGCAAGAGACAGACAGAGTGCGGCCAGCAGGACCAGACCTTCGGAGGTCCGCAGGACGGATTTCCACGACGCGATCATGGTGTGCACCCGGGTTTGATCTTTCCTCTTGCGACCAGCCACGAGGCCCTTCACCTGCACGCCCCGATGATCGAGATCGTCCGACGGAACGGCAGTCCGGTCCTCTGGGTCCGCGATCCCATTTACCGCAACCTATGTCACCCGAATCGACCGCCGTATGAACCCCGAGCAGGCCCTGGAAATGGCGGTGGCCGCGGTGTGCATGCTGCGCAGCTGAACCGCGCGCGATCTAAAGCAACGCGGCGTGCAGCTCCGCGGCCTGAAGCGTGTTCTCGAGCAGGCTGGCGATGGTCATGGGTCCGACCCCGCCGGGCACCGGGGTGATCCAAGAGGCGCGCTCTGCACAGCTCGCAAAGTCCAGATCCCCGACGAGTGTGCCCTCTGCGGTGCGGTTGATGCCGACGTCGATCAGGATGGCGCCTTCCTTGATCCAGTCGCCCGGGACGAAGCGCGGGCGCCCCAGCGCGGCGACCAAGATGTCGGCGCCGCGCGCCTTCTCGGCGAGATCCTTGGTTCGGCTATGGCAGACCGTGATGGTGCAACGGGCGGCGAGCAGCTCCAGAGCCATCGGTCGGCCGACGATGTTGGATTGTCCGATGATGACGGCATCCAGGCCATCGAGGGTCCGGCCCGTGCGCTCGAGCAGCGTCATCACCCCCTTCGGCGTGCAGGGGCGAAGCAGAGGCCGGCGCAGCACTAGGCGGCCGACGTTGTCGGGGTGGAATCCGTCGACGTCCTTCGTCGGCAGGATGCAGTCGGTGATGGCGGCTTCGTCGATCTGCTCGGGCAGCGGGAGCTGGACCAGGATGCCGTCGATCTTCGGATCGGCATTGAGTCGGTCGATCAGGTCGATGAGCTCCGCTTGCTCGACCGTCGACGGCAGCTCATGCATCTCCGAGTAGAAACCGACCTCTGCGCAGGCCGTGCGCTTGTTGCGCACGTAGACCTGAGAGGCGGGATTTTCGCCGACCAGCACGACGGCGAGGCCAGGGGGACGCCCGCCCGCGGACAGAATAGTGTCGACGCGGTTGCGAATCTCGACGCGGATCTCGGCGGCGACGGCCTTGCCGTCCAGAATGTGTGCGCTCATCATGGTCTCGTCATGCGATTGTTGAGCGGCATCATAGCGAGCGCCGGTGCGTATGAAAACGCGAGGGTCTCGGGCCGCGGCTCGATCGCCGACGGTGGATTGACTCTGCTTTTCGCCCGGCGTATAGTTCCGGCTCTTCGATTTCGGGGCGCGTTTTCCGAAACCGGGGTATAGCGCAGTCTGGTAGCGCGCCTGCTTTGGGAGCAGGATGTCGGGGGTTCGAATCCCTCTACCCCGACCAATTGCCCACCAGGTCGCTCACGGTGACGACGCTTGGGGCGCCGGGCGCCGGCTTCGATGCGCACGCGATCGGCGCTCGTAGCTCAGTTGGATAGAGCAACGGCCTTCTAAGCCGTGGGTCGCAGGTTCGAGTCCTGCCGAGCGCGCCAAATTCAGGCTCGACAGGCAGCAGGAAAGGAGACAGAAGCGCGGGTCAAGCGCTTTCCAGGGATCGGCGTTTTGCTATGGTGGACGTAGCTCAGTTGGTAGAGCGCAGGATTGTGATTCCTGTGGTCGTGGGTTCGAGCCCCATCGTCCACCCCACCATTTCAGTCTCTGTGATCGGTCCGTGCCGATTGCATTGACGGACTTCTCGGGTCGTTAGCTCAGTTGGTAGAGCAGTGGACTCTTAATCCATCGGTCGTAGGTTCGAATCCTACACGACCCACCATTCTCAAGGGCTTGAGTGAAAATCACTCGGGCCCTTTTCTTTTTCGCGACGATCGGGCAGCACGTTCAAACGCGGCGTACGACACGCAGCGTACGGCGGGTGTCTTCGCGTGAGCTGCCGATCAGCGCATGCCGATGCTCGACCGCAGGCTCGCCGGTTACGAGCGTGATGCGCCGGCGGTGGCGGATGTCTGGCGGCCAAAATCACCCGTGCATGGCCAGCAGCGTTTCATTTCGCCGGTACGCTCATCGACTTGACGCCCCCCGCCAGCCTGACTAACCTCGCGCGATCGACGGAAACCCCGCAAAATGTATCGGTTGGGCAACGGGCGATCGGGTCAGCCTCCCGTCGGTCTCTTCGACGGCCGTCGGTCGATCATCGCCTTGCCCATCGGCCCGAGCCCACGGCCGATACCCCTGTGTATCGCTCGATCGGTCAGGCTGCGCGCGACGCCTTGCCCACCGCCATTACCTCATCGAGAGCCAGTGTGTATCCCAAGTATTTCGGGCTTAAAGAGCCCAGCTTCTCCATTGCGCCGGATCCCCATTATCTGTTCCTGAGCGAGCAGCATAAGGAGGCCCTCGCCCACCTGCTTTACGGGGCGGGGGAGAGCGGCGGGTTCGTTCTTCTCACCGGCGAGGTGGGTACCGGCAAGACGACCGTCTGTCGCGCCTTCCTCGAGCAGCTCCCGGAGGGGGTCGAGGTTGCCTTGATCCTCAATCCCGCGGTCACCGCCAACGAGCTGTTGCTCAATCTCTGTGACGAGTTTCGGATTCCGGTTCCCGAGGGAGAGCGCTCGGTCAAGGCCTTGGTCGACCGGCTCAACGTCTATCTGTTGGAGGCGCACGGCAAGGGTCGTCGACCCGTGCTCATCATCGACGAGGCGCAGAGCCTGCGCCCGAAGGTCTTGGAACAGGTGCGTCTGCTTACCAATCTGGAGACGAGCAAGCACAAGCTCCTGCAGATCTTTCTGATCGGCCAGCCCGAGCTGCGACGTCTGCTCGAACGCGATGCCCTGCGCCAGATCAACCAACGCGTGACCGCGCGTTTCCACCTGCGGCCCTTCACGCGCGAGGAGACCGGCGACTATATTCGCCATCGGGTCGCGGTCGCCGGGGTCGATCGTCCCCTGTTTACCGCGGCGGCGATTCGACGGATCTACAGCTGCTCGGGCGGTGTCCCGCGCCTGGTCAACATCCTCTGCGATCGCGAGCTGCTCGGCGCCTGTGTGACGCGCAGCTCTCAGGTGACGCCGGCCATCGTCAAGCGCGCGGCGCGCGAGGTGCAGGGCGAGTCGATCGACAAGCCGCCTCGCCCGGCAGTGCGGCCCGGATTCGCCGCCGCTGCCGCCTTTGTGCTCGCGATGATCGCCGGCTGGCTCGGCTATGCCTGGGTGTCCGACGATGCCGCAGCGCTTCTGGTCGATCTGCTCCCGGGCGGTCACACCCTCTCGACCGGCGGGCCGCGTCCCGAGAGCACCGGTGACGGGCCGGGGCAGGACGCAAGCCCGCAATCCCCCGAGTCCCTGCTCGTGGCGTCCGACGCGGCTGCGGATACGCCGCCGCCCGGGGCGGTCGGCGATGCGGCTTCGGGTGACGCGACTCCGAGCGAAGGCGCCCCGCTCGACGGCGCCGCGGCGGACGCGCTCCCGCGGATCGATCCCGCGCGCTTCGAGCCGGATGCGCTCGCCGAGACGCTTGCCCGCATCGCCATGCCCGAGTCCGACGCCCTGCGTTTGCTGTTGCTGCGTTGGGGTGTGGAGGTCGAGAGTCTTCCGGCCGGCGACCCCTGCGGACGTGTCGCCTCCTTTGGGCTTAAATGCGAGAGTGGGCGGGGCGACCTCGACGATCTTCGTCTTTTCGACCGTCCGGCCTTGCTCCGAGTCGGGGACGTCGGGGGCGCTCGACGTTTCCTGGTTCTGAGCTCGCTCGATGGGCCCGTGGGCACGCTTGCCCTGCCGGGCGGGAACGAGCTGGCTCCGCTCGACGGCCTGGAATCCGTCTGGACCGGGGATTACATCCTGGTATGGCAGCCGCCGCCGACCGGGTCGGAGTTGATCGGTCCGGGCACCTCGGGGGAGTCGGTGCGGTGGTTGCGGGATCTGTTGGAAAAGGTGCCGGCCTCGGGGCTTCCGGCCAGCGATTCGAGTTATTACGATACGGAGCTGACCCGCTCGGTTCGGGCGTTCCAGGCGTCGCGCGGTTTGGTCGCGGACGGGATCGCCGGTCCGCGCACACTCATTCAACTGCACAACGCCGTCGATCTTCCCGGAGTCCCCAGGCTGGTGCGGACGTCCGACGTGTCCGAGTCGGCGAGTACGGAGCCCACGGAGCCATGAGCTATATCCTGGAGGCGCTGAAGAAGTCTCAGCAGGAGCGCGAGCTCGGGCGCGTCCCGACGCTGGACACCAGCGGTATGTTCACCGAGGACAAAGAGCCGGTGCCGACCCGTCATTGGGGCTTGCTCGCCGTCGGCTTGGCGGCGGTGGCGGTCGTCATCGCGCTCTACGCGGTGTTGCGGACGCCCGCGCCGGTGCCCGTACCCGTGCAGGCCGACGCCGAGCCCGCGGCGGCCCCGACGCCGATGTCGACATCCGCGCCGGGACTCTCCGCTGCGGATCTCGGGCAAGCGTCGGCGGATACGGTGCCGATGATCGCCCCGACTGGCGCCGGTGCTTCTGCGTCTTCGCCCGAGTCGTCGCAGACGCAGACATCGCTGCGTCCAACGGCGGTGCCGTCCACGTCGCCGCGTCCGTCGCGTGTCCCCGGCGCTGAGCCGGACATGATCTCGGAGGAGGAGCCGGTGTTCGCGGCAGAGCCGGATCCCTGGCTGGAGCAGGAGCTTCAGCGTCAGTTGGATGCGGAGCAGACGGCCTATGCGGAGCCGCCGCCCGAACCTCGGCGCAGGCCGCAGCGCGCGGCCGTACCGTCTGACCTGGTCGAAGACATCGAAAGCTTCAAGCAACAGGTGCGTCGCGAGCAAGGTATCCCGCCCCCTCCGGAGCAGCGCCAGCCGGCCGATATCCGCGGGGATCCCACCAAGCTGCGGCTCACGCCCCTGCAGCAGGCGCAGCTGCCCGCCTATTTCATGACCGTGCATGTCTACGACGAGGACGCCGCCAAGCGGTTTGTCCTCATCAATGCGCTGCGCTATGTCGAGGGCGAGGAGACCCGCGACGGGATTCGCATCGAGCGCATCATCCCGGAGGGTGCGGTCTTGAGCTATCTGGGCAATCCCTTCTTCGTGCGTCGCTGACAGAGAGTGGTGAGGTCTCGTCCGTAAGATCCAGCCTGTAGGGACGAGCGAGAGCGAAGTCCACCGAGTCTGGCGCGGGCGCTGGTGGACTGCCCTGCGCTTGTCCCTACGGCGCTTGTGCATACAGCGTCAAGTCATCGCAGTGGTCGGCGTGATGCGTGTCGAGAAACGAATTCTTGAAGCAACAGGCCGGCAAATTCCGTAAAGTGCGCAGCTCCGCGTTTTAGGCAACCCCGACCTCTTCAACCCCGACCCCGGCGCCGTTCAAATGACCCAACCCAAGGCACGCGACACCGACGCCATGCATCGCCATCTGCGCGATGTCGAGCGGCTGTTGGCGCGCCTGCGCCTGGTCGATACCCTGGTGCATCGCCAGCGGATGCCGCACCAGGAGCTGGTGGAGAACATCACCCACCGGCAAAATCTGGGTCGGTTGCGTCGCAAGCTCGATCGTCTGCATCCGGCGGATATCGCCTGCATCCTTGAAGCCTTGCCCGTCGAGGACCGGCTGTTCGTGTGGGATCTGGTCAAGGCCGAGAAGGACGGCGACATCCTGCTGGAGGTCTCGGACGCGGTCCGTGCGACCTTGCTCGGGACCATGGACGCCGACGAGATCAAGGCCGCCGCCGAGACACTGGACGCAGACGAGTTGGCGGATCTGGCCCCCGATCTACCGCCCGAGATCATGCAGGACGTCCTGGCCTCGCTCGATCAGGAGGAGCAGGAGCAGGTTCGCGCGGCCATGTCGTATCCGGAGGGCACCGTCGGTGCCTTGATGGATTTCGACATGGTGACGGTGCGCGAGGACGTCACCCTCGAGGTGGTCCTGCGGTATCTGCGCCGATTCGATACGCTGCCGGATCATACCGACAAGATCTTCGTGATCGACCGCGAGGAGCGTCTTCGTGGCGTTCTGACCCTCGAATCACTGTTGATCAACGACCCCGAGACCGAGGTCTCCAAGGTCATGCAGTCCAAGTCGATCGTCAGCTTCTCGCCGGACGACAGCGCCGATTCGGCTGCCAACGCCTTCGAGCGTTACGACCTGGTCTCGGTCCCCGTGCTGGACAGCGAGAAATGCGTGATCGGTCGCCTGACCGTCGCCGAGATGGTCGATCATATCCGCGAGGAATCCGAGGCCGAGATCCTGAGCAATGCCGGTCTGCGCGAGGAGGAAGACATCTTCGCGCCGGTGATCCGCTCGGTGAAGAACCGCTGGGCCTGGCTCGCGATCAACCTGGTGACGGCCTTCATCGCTTCGAGGGTCATCGACCTCTTCGAGGGTTCGATCGAGAAGCTGGTCGCGCTCGCCGCACTCATGCCGATCGTCGCGGGCATCGGCGGCAACGCGGGCAACCAGACCATCACCATGATCGTGCGCGCGATCGCGATGGGTCAGGTTCAACCCTCGGCGCTGTGGCGCCTGCTGCGCAAGGAGCTCGGCGTGGCCTTGATCAACGGCATCGTCTGGGGCGGGGTTGTCGGCGCGGCGGCCTGGCTGCTCTATGGCAACTACGAGCTGGGACTGGTGATGACCGCGGCCATGATGCTCAATCTGCTCCTTGCGGCGACCGCCGGTGTGGTGATTCCCTTGATCCGTCAACGGCTGGGTCGCGATCCGGCGCTCGGCAGCTCCGTGTTGATCACCGCCTTGACCGATTCGGGCGGCTTTTTCATCTTTCTCGGCTTGGCGACATTGTTTCTGTTCTAAACCGCGCCCGGCGCGGCATGCGATGTTTTGGGATGGGATCGGCCCCGGCAGACTTGACGATCGTTGGAGTCGGCGCGGTTTAAAATATTAAAAAATATAAAAATTTTAAACCGTGTCCCCGCTATGGGTTATGGATGCATCAAACGTCGAGCTCACCCGAACGTGAGCATCTCGCTCTGGACGCGGTTTAGCCCGGGCCGGTCGCCGGGTTAGCTCGCCCGGAGGCGAGCAGACCCTTCATCGTGCCGCCGGTCCTTGGCGGCCGAGCCGACCCCGGTCCGCTCCGCGGTTCCCGAGGCCGACCGGATCGGATCGATCAGTTGCCGTAGGCATAGGCGTCGCCGCAGCGGCCTTGTTTCCAAAGGCCCTGAGGGCAGGAATAGGAGGCCCCGCGACCGTCGGAATAGACCGGCCTGTCATAGCCGTCGGTCGCGATCGCCGTGGCGACAGCACCGGCGAGTCCGCTGCCGAGAATGGCGGCATTGCGACCGCCGAGCTCTCCGCCGACAAAGGCGCCGAGCGCAGCGCCGAGGCCGCCGCCGACGGCTGCGCGCGTGCTCATTTGGTCCGCCGTCGCCGGGGTTGCCGCCATGAGCAGCGCGAAGGCCGGAGCGATCAACAGTGCAGCTTTGCGATTGGACATACTCGATTCTCCTCGTCGGTCGATTGGGACGCGAGTATGGTTGCAGATCCAAGCTGAACCGACGCTGAACGCTCCGCGGCCTTTTTTCCCCTGTCAAGGAACATCCGCGCAGGGGCGGCGCTCGGTCCTGTCGGGCGAATGAATCGGAGCTCGAAATGACCCTACGTCGAATCGCTGTGGCCGCGCCGATCGCGATCGGGCTCGTCCTGATCGCGCTTGGATTCCTGCTGCCGGGCGGCGAGCGCTTGATCCGCGAGAATCTGCCCTTGGAGACGCATGTGACGGTCCTCGCGCCGGGCGATGACGGGACCATCCTCGTCGCCACCCAGGCCGGCGAGATCTGGCGCTTCGACGGCGCCGGCTGGGAGCAGGAGGACGCCGGACTCGATGGGCGCCTAGTGCTGGCACTGCGTGGCGAGCCCGGGGATCATGCGATCGGGACGGCGAGCGGTCTTGTGTCCCCGTCGGGTCTCGCGCCGCCGCTCGGCAACCCGCGGGTCAGCGATGTCCTGGAGACCGCCGAGGCGGGACTCCTGGCCGCGACTCCCGAGGGTCTGTGGGTGCATGCCGACGACACCTGGCACCGGCCGCTCTCGGGTGTGCCGCTGTATCGGCTGGTCGAGCAGCGCCGCGACGGTCGCATCCATCTGCACGCCGCAACGATCGGCGAGGGCGTCTACTCCGCCTAGATCGACACGCTCTTGTCGCCCTGGACAGCGAACAGCCGCGGGCTTCCCGACGGCGTGAAGGCACTCTGTTTCGCCGTGACCGAAGGCGGCATGCTCCTCGTCGGGACGGATCGGGGACTCTATTGGCAGGCGGCGCCTGGCGAGACCTGGACGGCGTTGGCGCAGTTCCCGCGCGAGCGCCGAGTCCTCGCCCTCTATCGTGCGCCGCCGGACGCGCGCGGACTGCAACGGTTGTGGATCGGCACGGACGACGGCTTGTCCGCGCTCGATCTCGCGGAGACGCGCGAAGGTCTCTCGGTCGCCGGCCCGCTGCGATCCTTCGATGCACTCTGGGAGCCGCCCGAGACGGGCGTGAGCTGGATCGTCCCGGTGGCCGGGGATGGCCTGATGGTGAGCGCCGGCGCCCTTTATCGTTTGAGCGCCGTGCGTTATCCGGGTTGGTACCGGTTCGTGCTGGCCGGTATCCTGTTGCTTCTCGTCGGCGGTTGGCTGTGGCTCGGATTCAACCCGGAGCCCGCCCGCGACGATTAACCCTTGTTCCGGATCGAGGTTTGACTATGGATCGCTTTACGCGAAACGCCGTGATCGGCTCGGGAGTGTTGGTTGTGCTGTTGATCCTGTCGCTGCTGCCTTGGGGCGGGATGGCGTTCGGCCCGCGCATCTGGCAGCTCAACGCGGTCTTGGAACGGGACCCCGTCCTCGCGGAGTATCCCTACGACTTCAAGGCACTGCTTTTCTTAAACGGCATCGTGACCCTGACGCGACCCTACGACGCGGACGTTCCGATGGAAGAGGCCCTTGTCGCGATGGATCCGACACTGGCCGGCAAGCCCGCCGATGATCCGGCCTTCGCCGCCGCTCGGGATCGGCTCCAGCGCACGGAGTTTCACGCCATCGGTCTGATGCTGGCCGAGCCCGACGTGGGCTCGATCGTCTGGTCGCTGGACCGGGCTTGGCTCAATGGTCGGGGGATCGCCTTCCCGGCTCCGAACCCCGCGCTCGGCGGGGCGATGTAGGGCGAACGGATCATGCAGCATTTCTATTTTCTGCTCGGACTGGGCGCCCTCGCGGCGGTCGCCTTCGGGTTCAGCCTGTGGCGCGGTGTCAGGCAGCGCAAACGCTTACCCTACCGTGTCGACGCCTTTCTCCTCTCGCCGCCGGAGCGTGCCTTCGCCGCGGTGCTCGAGCGCGCCGTCGGGCAAGAATATCGGGTCTACGCCAAGGTCCGTGCAGCGGACATCATCGAGGTCGAGCGCCGGCTCGATCAACGCGCCCGCGAGCGCGCGGCCGAGCGTCTCGCCGAGCAGGTCTTCGATTTCGTGATCTGTACCCGGGAGTCGAGCGCCATCGCCTGTGCGGTCAATCTCGCGGCGCGCTCGCGGTTGTCCAGGCGCCCGCCCAAGAACCGGCTCGACCGCATCTGCGCTGCGGCCAAGCTCCCCTTCGTGCGCTTTCGCGAGAGTGATGTCTATTCGGTCGTGGAGATCGAGGAGCAGGTGTTCTCGGCCATGCAGACGATCCGAGTCCACCCCCGTGCCGAGGAGCCCTCGGCGCAAGAGACTCGCGACGCGTTGCGCGACCTCTCGGACGTGATCGGCGAGAAGGTCCCCGAGCGAGCCCGCATCAAGCGCTCGGCCCCGCCGACACCCCCGACACACTCAACGGGGCAAGCAGCGCCGAGCGCGCCCGTTCCCATCAAGCCACGTACCCGCACCGAGCCTCGGTTGCACCTCGACGACGACCTCGACATCGGCCCCGAGGAGCGCATGCCCGAGCCCCGAATCGAGGTCGAATTCGACGAAGATCGGCCCAGGCGCGCGAGGATCTAAACCGCGTTCGGAGCGACATGCGTCTTTTTATTTTGCGTTTGGCTTTGGCGATGTCCTCGATCCCGGTGAGACGCGATTTAGGATTTTACCTTTTGAATACCTTAAACCGCGCCAGCTCCGACAATCTTTGGAGCTGGCGCGGCCAAGTCAATCCAACGCATGACGAATAACGCACCTGGCGCGGTTTAAACTCTCTCCCCTCAACCTCCTGAACCGCGTCCCGACGAGTCTCCAAATGAGCGGCGAGGGAGAAAGCGCTTCGGCGTCTCTTAAAGCGCTCCCGACGCGGTTCAGCTCGGATCGATCCAGATCTGCCCCTCCGCCACGACAAGCCGATAGGTCCTTATCGGCTCGTCCGCCGGCTCGTCCATCGGCTCGCCGGTTTTCAGGCTGAACCGGCTCCCGTGCAGCGAGCACTTGATCCGATCACCGTCGAGACAGCCGTAGGACAGCGGATAGTCCTCGTGGCTGCAGTTGTCCTCGACGGCATAGAAGTGGCCGTCGACGTTGGCGACGATGTACGCCTGATTGTCCACGACGACCTTCAGAAACTTGCCGGGTGCGATCTCGTCCGTGCCGGCCACGGCGACATAGGGTGTGTCCATCGGCATCTCCTCAACGCACCCGTTTCGCCGCCTTGCCCGAATCCAGCACGTCGCGGATGCGGTCCGCGGCGACCTCCATCGAGCCTTCGCGGCCGAGATGCCAGAGGATCAACGCGCCCGCGAACACCAAGCTGTCGTAGGTCGGACCTTGCGCGCCTTCCAGGGCGGCGATGCCTGCCTGCGCCGCGGCCTGCGCGGTCGCCAGCACATCGACCGCCACGGCAATCTCGTCGCCCGGACGCGTGGTCTGGGGCAGATCTTCGGGCAAGGGGACGGCACGCACCGCCTGGGCGATCCCCAGAGCGGCCGGGTCGACCTCGAATGACTGTTCCTCCGACATCTGCTGATAGTTGAAACAGGTGCCCTTCTGGCGCAGCGAGGGGATGACGCCGCCCTCGACGCCGCGGATCAACAGCGCCGAATGAAAACCGGCATGCCGCGCCAGCATCGCGTAGATGCGCGGATAAGGCTTGTGGACATACCCGGTCACCAGATGCGTATGCTTGCGCCCGTGGATCGGGCGGGCCAGGACCTCGACCGTCGTAATGGCCTGCCGCTTGACGATCGTGGAGCGCAGATCGACCAGGTTGTGCAGCGGGGCACAGAAGGCGCGTTGGTCGACATAGCTCCAGCCGAGCGCGGGATCGGCCAGTCGCTCGGCGGCCTCGATCGGCGAAAGGTCGACCGGCACCCCGGCCGCGTCCAGGATATGGCGATGCGTCACGCCGAACTTGGGCCCGACCGCATGTGCACCGTGACTGATCGCCGGGACGCCGCACTCGGCGAGCACGGGCATCAGAAAGGGCGACGCGGGCAGGCAGCGGTTGTAGCCGTCGTAGGGATCGGCGATGTCGACCACGTCATCGACGTTCGCAACGACATGACCGGTGGCCTCTCGGACCGCGTCCAGGATGCCCTTGACCTCGTCGTCGGTCTCGCGCTTCATCCGCAGGGCGATCAGGAAGATGCCGGCTTGCACCGGGTCGACCGCGTTGTCCAGGATGGCGCCCATGCCGATGCGGGCCTCCTCCGTGGAGATGTCCTTGGAGAGCTCCGGACCGGTCGCGATGCGCTGGATGATCGAGCGCATCTGGGTCTTGGCGTCGCTCGATGCGCTGGCCTGACTGTTCATGATTGTCCTCCCGGACCTGGCTGTTTTTCGGTGCCGTGCGACGGATGCCGCGCTCGAACCGAGTCTTCTCGACGTGCCGGCCATTCTGGTGGCTCGGGCGCCGGATCTCAACGCGCGTGAACGCAACCGGTTGGTGCAAGATACGGCCGTTCACCATTCGGAGTCGACACACATGGTCCATTGCGTTCGTCTGCCCCGGCGTGCCCTGCTCGGCATCCCGGCCCTGCTTGTCCTGTCTCTCGCCGCCGGTTGTGCGAGCCTCACGGCGCCCTGGACGGCGCCCGAGGTCGCGCTGCTCGGTGCCCAGCCGAAGCTTCTCGGGCTCGATCGTCAGTCCTTTCTCGTCAATCTGGGGGTGAAGAACCCCAACGATCGCGCGCTTCCGATCAAGGGCTTGAGCTACCGGGTCCAGGTGGAAGGCCAGGACCTCGCCGACGGTTCAAGCGAGCTTGCGCGGCTGATCCCGGCGGGCGGGACCGAGCAGGTCGACGTGGAGGTCAACAGCAGTCTGCTGGGCTTGATGCCGAGCTTGTCCGGACTGCTGCTCACCAAGGACACGCTCGCCTGGACGGTCAGCGGAATCGCCTACGTGGATGCCGCCGGAGTGCGCCTGCCCGTGCCCTATCGGCACAGCGGCACGATTTCGCCCGCGGCATTGTTGTCGGGCGCAGCGTTTTAGACGGTCTTCGCGCCGGTGCCAGCGCGTCATCGACCGCGACCGGCTGCGCATTCAACGCAGTCTCGCGGCAGACCGGTGCTCGGTACACCTTGGCAGGGTTGGTGCGCGCGTGGCAATTGGGTCATACTGACTGGGTCGAAATCAGGCTGATTGAGCGAGGGTCTGCACTATGTCCGCCGTGTTGGAACATCGCGTCGATCGTTTGGAAGAGGCGCTTGAAGCCTTTACGCGAAGTGTCGGCGTAGAGTTCAACAAGGCCTACAATGGCCAGGTTCGGTTGCAGCAGGAGATGCTCGAATTCAAGGATGAGATGCGAGTCTTCAAAGGCGAGATGATCGCCTTCAAGGACGAAATGAAGGACTTCAAGGACGAGATGAGCGTCTTCAAGGACGAGATGATCGCCTTCAAGGACGAGTCCTTGCGTTACCGTGAAGAGGCGGAGCGCGACCGAAAGTCGATGAATCGCCAGTGGGGCGAGCTGGCGAATCGCCTCGGGACCTTGGTCGAGGATATCGTCGCGCCGAATCTTCCGAGGGTTGCGCGCGACCTGCTCGGCTGTCCGCAGCCCGACCTCTTCGGCTTGCGTATGCGCCGCCGCATCAATGGCGAAAGTCGGGAATACGACGCGCTCCTCGTCTGTCCGGAGCTCGTCCTGATCAACCAGACGAAGAGTCGCTTGATCAGCGCAAGCGTCGATGATCTCTTGCGGGTCTTGGCGGAGTTTCCGGAGGTCTTTCCCGAGTACGCGGATCGGCGGCTCATCGGCGTGCTGGCCAGTCTTTACCCGGACCCGAGCATCATCAACTATGCCACATCGAAAGGCGTGCTCGTGATGGGAATGGGCGATGAAACCATGGATGTCCTCAACCCGTCGGCGCTTCGCGCCGGTTAAAGCGTCATTCGGGATCCATCGAGCGGACATGGATTACTCGTCGCATCGCACGCACCGCGCACGCCGGGCCCGCGTGTGCCTCCTCGCCGTCGGGGTCGCTGCGCCTCTTCGGAGCGCCTTGTCCCGACGGGTGCGGGGCGTGCCGGCCGACGCTCCCGATTGACCGCAACGCCTCGCCCCGGAAGCCCTCGAGGCTGAAGGCGCCAGCCTGGTCTTAGCCACCCAGGACGTTAATCGGGCCTACGCTCGGGCAGACGATGTGTCCGCAAACGTCATCAAACCTTCATTTTGCCCAATATTCGTTTTGGGGTATGTTCTCGGCCGTGACGATTCAACCGACCGATTTCTTTGCCGCGCTGGCTCACGAGACGCGCTTGCGTTGCCTGATTCTGCTGATGCGACACCCGGAGCTCTGTGTCTGCGAGCTGACGCATGCGATGGGGGCGGTTCAGCCGCACGTGTCCAGACATCTCGCTCAGCTGCGTGAGTTGGGTCTGGTGACGGATCGACGCGAGGGTTTGTGGATCTTCTATCGGGTGAGTCCGTCGCTTCCGGATTGGGTTGCGGCGGTGCTGCGCGAGACGTTCGACGCTGTGTGCGGCGAGCGGCCCTTCGTCGAGGACGATCGCGTGCTGGCCGAGATGCCGAACCGTCCGGGTATGCCCCGCTGCGCCTGACCGCGTGTCGCGCCGTTCGGGGTTCGTCGAGGCGTCACGCCGTCGGGTCGGCGCGCGTACGCTCGCGTCCTCGGATCGGCTCAAGCTGCAACGCGAGCTCGACGCGATCGGGCGGACGCCGCTCCCCGTGCTGGAGCAGGTGGAACAGTTTCAATACGAATCGGAGGGGCGATGAGCGTACGTATCGGGATCAACGGCTTCGGCCGCATGGGGCGACTGGGCCTGCGCGCGGCCCGGGGTCGTGACGGGCTCGAGTTCGTCCGCATCAACGAGATCGCGGCGGATGCCGCCGGATCGGCGCATCTGCTGAAGTTCGACTCGGTCCACGGGGTTTGGGGGCCTGAGTGCGCGGGCGAGGGCGACGCGATCCGGATCGACGCCCGGTCGATCGCCTACAGCCGCAACCCGGCCTTGGCCGACACCGATTGGTCGGACTGCGACATCGTCATCGAGGCGACCGGCAAGCACCATAAGAAACCCGAGACGCTTCGAGGCTACTTCGATCAAGGGGTCAAGAAGGTCTTGGTTGCAGCGCCCACCGATGGCGCGCTGAACATCGTCTACGGTGTCAATCATCATCTCTACGACCCGGCCGAGCATCATCTGGTCACGGCGGCCTCCTGCACGACCAACTGTCTCGCACCTGTGGTGAAGGTCATGCACGAGCGGATCGGGATCCGCCACGGCACCATGACGACCATCCACGACATCACCAACACCCAGCGGATCGTCGATCTCGGGCACAAGGATCTGCGCCGCGCGCGGGCCTGCGGCCAGTCGTTGATCCCGACCAGCACCGGCTCGGCCAAGGCGATCACCAAGATCTTTCCCGAGCTCACCGGCAAGTTGAACGGCTTGGCGGTGCGCGTGCCCCTGCTCAACGCCTCGCTGACCGACTTCGTCTTCGAGGCCGCGCGGGCGGTGACGGTCGAGGAGGTCAACGCTCACTTCAAGACGGCGGCGGAAGGCGAGCTGGCCGGGATCCTCGGTTACGAGGAGCGTCCGCTGGTCTCGGTCGACTACAAGGATGATCCGCGCTCGTCGATCGTCGACGCGCTCTCCACCATGGTTATCGACGAGACCCAGGTGAAGGTGTTGGCTTGGTACGACAACGAATGGGGTTATGTGAACCGCATGATCGACATCGCGCAGATGTTGAGCGAGGGGCTTTAGCCTTCTCGCGATCGACCACAGGCAGGCCGGAGCCGATGGACACCAACACCCGCAACTACCTGACCGTCACCGCCGGCTATTGGGCCTTCACCGTCACCGACGGGGCGATCCGGATGCTGGTGGTGCTCTATTTCCACCTGCTCGGCTATTCGCCGTTCGAGGTGGCCATGCTGTTCCTCTTCTACGAGGTCTTCGGCATCGTCACCAATCTGGTCGGGGGCTGGCTGGGTGCGCGGATCGGGCTGAATCTCACCATGCACATCGGCATGGGGTTGCAGGTGGTGGCGCTCGCGATGCTCACGGTGCCGGATGCCTGGTTGACCGTGGCCTATGTGATGGTCGCTCAGGCGATGTCGGGCATCGCCAAGGACCTGAACAAGATGTCGGCCAAGGCGACGGTCAAGACCCTGGTCGGGGCGGGCGGGGAGTCGCGGCTATTCAAGTATGTTGCCGTGCTCACCGGCTCGAAGAATGCGCTGAAGGGCGCCGGATTCTTCATCGGTGCGGCGCTCCTGGAGTTGATCGGCTTCCGCGGGGCCTTGGCGGTGCTCGCCGGGATGCTTTTGATCGTATTGATCGTGACGGCGATCCTGTTGCCCTCGGGTGTCGGGCGCATGGCGTCCAAGCCCAAGTTCACGCAGGTCTTCTCAAACACGCCGGCCATCAACTGGCTCTCGGCGGCGCGGTTCTTTCTCTTCGGCGCGCGCGATGTCTGGTTCGTGGTCGGTCTGCCGGTGTTTCTCTATTCGGTCCTGGGATGGAGCTTCACCCAGGTCGGTACCTTTATGGCGTCTTGGGTGATCGGCTACGGGATGGTCCAGGCCGCAGCGCCGCGACTGCTGCATATCGGCCGTGCACGCGATGCGGCTCGGCGTCATCCGGGCGGCCGCACGGCGCGACGTTGGGCCTTGTTGCTTGCGATCGTTCCGGCGGCCATGGCCTTCGTGCTCCACCAAGGCTGGCCGCCGGGCGAGGTGTTGATCGTCGGCCTCATCCTGTTCGGTGTCTTGTTCGCCATCAACTCGGCGGTGCACTCCTATCTGATCCTGGCCTACTCGGACTTCGAGAAGGTCTCGATGAGCGTGGGTTTCTATTACATGGCCAATGCCGGCGGTCGACTCGCCGGGACGGTGCTCTCGGGTCTGGTCTATCAGACGCAGGGGATCGAAGGGTGTCTGTGGTGGTCGGCCGGTTTCGTGCTCGCCGCCTTCCTGCTCTCGTTGCGTCTGCCCGAGGTCTCCGACCAAAAGTCCGTGACGGCTGCCGCCTGATGCCTAACGTGAGGCGAGTGGCATGAGATCCGAATCGGGCGTCGGCCGGGTCTTGATCTTGGCCTGCGGGAACCCCTCGCGCGGGGACGACGCCTTGGGGCCCCTTCTGATCGAGCGGCTGGGTCGATACCCCGATCTCGCGCGGCGGGGAGTGGAGACCCTGACCGATTTCCAGCTTCAGATCGAGCATGTCCTCGATCTGCAGGACCGCGAGCGCGTGATTTTCGTCGATGCGGCCGTCAGCGGCTCGGAGCCATTCACCTTCCTTCCCCTGTGCCCGAGTCCGGAGGTGTCGTTCAGCACGCACGCGCTTGCTCCGGGCGTCTTGCTGACCCTGTTTCGAGAGGTCACCGCACAAACGCCCCCGCCGGCCCGGCTGCTCGCGATACGCGGTTACGACTTCGCGCTCGGCGTGCCCCTGAGCGTGCATGCCTCCGACAATCTTGACCGAGCGGAGCGCTTTCTCATTCGGCTGTTGCGTTCCGACGGGAGCGTCGGAGCCTCGGATTAAACCGCGCCCGGTGCGGTATGCGCCATTTGTTGGAGTGGCTTGGCCGCGCCGGCTCCGACGACTTTCGGAGACGGCGCGGTTTAACATATTAAAAATTATTAAATTCTAAACCGCGTCTCACTGGGATCGAGTCTATCTCCGAGGCTAAGCGCACAATGATAACGACGTATGTCGCTCCGGACGCGGTTTAGTAGGTTGCTCGGGTGTTCCAGGGTCGGCCGAGCATGAGATAGAGCGCCCCGAACCCACCGTCGGCGAAGCCGTATCCGAGATAGATGGGGCCGATGAAGGTGTCCGCGCCCAGAAAGAGGCTGCTGCCGAAGCGCAGGTTGTCGGCCTGGATCTCGGAGCGCTGTTCCCAGACGTTGCCGACCTCCAGAGAGGCCCCGGCATAGGTGTTGACGAGTCCGGTGGTGAGGTTGCGCAGGTAGATGGCACGCGCGAGCCCGAGGTTTCCGCCCGAAAGCTCGTCCTGATTGAAGCCGGAGAGGTTCAGGAAGCCGCCGAGCCGATAGAAGGACTGCGCCGGCTCCTGCCCGCCGAAGCTGCCGGCCAGTCTGATGCCGGTCAGGAGCGTGTTTTTCCCCCAGCTTTGGGCGTTCACCAGGTTGAACCCGGCCTGATCGTAGTTCTCGGAGGCACCGATCTCGGTCCGGGAGGTCAAGGCGAATGCGTTGCCCACCCAGCCGCGACGCGGGAAATTGGCGCTGTCGAGGGTGTCGAGATAAAAGCTCAGACCGAGCGAGCCTTCGTCGAACCCGTACCCTTGCATGCCGGGGTCTCCGTAGCGAAGGTCGGCATCGCCCGCATAACGCCTGTACTTGAGTCCGAGCCGTCCCCAGTCGCCGAAATTCCGGCCGCCTTCGAGCGATCCGCCGAGACGCGAGATCAGATATTTAGCCGACGGATTATCCGATGTCTTCGGCTCGAACAGGGTCAGACTCTCGGTGAAGTAGCCGGCGGTCGCCTCGACATACCAGCGCTCCAAGGGGTCGAGCGGCTGATAGAGCTCGGTGATCAGGCCGGGCTCCTCGCCGGCCTGCAGAAAGGTCCGCCACTCGGCGTTCAACGCGTTGACGGGCGCCATCGTGTAGGCCGCGCCGACGTTGAATCGCGAGTCCCCCCCCGAGGCGGAGGACAGCTCGATACCGAACTGCAGCGAGCTGGTTCCCCATGATTTCTCGGTGGCCGTAATCACCAGCTCGGTCTCGTCCTCGGGTGTCTGCTCGACGCGGTATTGGACCGACTCGAAATTGTCTTGATCGAATACGCGGTCGATCTGTGCCTCCAAGGCATCCGGGTCCAGTGGCTCGCCGAGCGGCACATCCAGGCGCTGCGTGATCAGCGCGTCGGCCAGTCGCGAGCGGTTCTCCACCCGTACGCGATCGATGATCGGCATCGGCTTGCCTCCGATGCGCTGCCGATCGAGATAGGCGGCATATCGGGCCGTCGGGACCTCCAGTGCAGCCAGTTCGACGCGCTGCTCCTGCGCGCCGCGCTCGCCGATGGCGATCGCCTCCAACATCTTGTTGAAGTCCGCGGCCGTCACCTCGCGCTCCAACGGCGGCGTGATGAGGACGTCGCCTTTGCCCAGCTCGGCGATCTGCTCTTGCGTATTGCGCCAGGTGACCAAGCTCATGACCTGGTCGAGCATCTCGAGCACGTTGTTGATCTCTTCGCGATCGCGCCGGGGTCCGCCGACATCCACCGCGATGATGATGTCCGCGCCCATGTCGCGGACCACGCTGACCGGCAGATTCATGGCCAGGCCGCCGTCGATGAGGAGCTTATCGCCGATCTCGACCGGGGCGAAGGCCGCGGGCACCGCCATGCTGGCGCGGATCGAGGTCGCGAGATCACCGCCGCCGAGGATGACCGCCTCCCCGGTCACCGCGTCCGTGGCGACGGCGCGGAACGGAATCCTCAGATCGTCGAAATCGTCGATCGATCTTGCGGGAAGCGTGTACCGGCGCAGGGCGAGGTCGAGTCGATGGCCTTGGATCAGGGCCGGGACGAGATTCACCTCGCGCTTTTCCTCGTTTACGCCGGGTCTTGCGCTCAACAGGAAGTCGTTGTCATCGAGCTTGCGATGGATGCGCCGATCCTGTCGCGGGGGGTCGTCTTGAAAGATCGCCGTCCAGTCGATCTCCTCGATGGTCGCCTCGATCTCGTCCGGCGACATGCCCATGGCATAGAGCCCGCCGATGACGGCACCCATCGAGGTGCCGGCGACATAGTCGACCGGGATCCCCATCCGCTCGATGACCTTCAGTACGCCGACATGCGCAGCGCCGCGTGCCCCGCCGCCGGAGAGTGCCAGGCCGATCGTCGGTCGCCCGGCGGCCTCCGACGGGGCGCTGGGGAGGACCAAGCCGAGCAGGGGGAGCAGCAGCAGCGCCAGCCGCAGTGGATGCTTGAGAGCACGCACAGCCACGATGTCGTTCCTCGTCGAAAAAAACGCTACGTTAGCATGCCCGCGACACACCGCGTCGGTCCGCAGGGCTGCAATGCAAGGATCGGCCGTGCGCGCACCTTTTCGGCTAGACTTCGGCCGTCGAAACCTTCATCAAGGATGCCTGACGATGCCCTTCAGCGTGCGTGTCTCGGAGCCTGAATCGGATGGCCTGCTCGAAACCCGGCGCGGGTTGCGCCGACTCGGGCGGCTGGTCTGCTCCCTTCTCGTCGGTGCCCTGACCTTGTCGGGCTGCGGGAAACCCGATGCCCCCGCGCCGGAGATGCCGCCGCCCTCGGTGGTCGTGGTCCCCGCGGAGTCCCGCGTCGTCGACGAGGAGGCATCCTTCGTCGGGCGTGTACTCGCGGTCAACCGGGTCGATCTGCGTGCCCGGGTCGAGGGTTTCCTAGAGGAGCGCCGTTTCACCGAGGGTCAAGAGGTCGAGGTCGGCGAGGTCCTCTTCGTGATCGAGCCCGGTCAGTACGCGGCCGCGGTCGAGCAGCGCCAGGCCGATCTGGAAAAGGCCCGGGCCGATCAACTGAACACCGCCGCACAGTTGGCGCGCGGCCTCGAGTTGGTGAAGGCCAAGAACATCTCGCAATCCTCGGTCGACGAGCTGCAGGCGGCGGATTCGATCGCGAAGGCCGGCATCACGCTTGCGCAGGCCGCGCTGACCCGGGCCATGCTCGATCTGAGCTATACGACGATCACGGCGCCGGTGGCCGGCCGCATCGGGCTTGCGAGCTACACGGTGGGCAATCTGGTCGGTCCCGCCTCGGGTACCTTGGCGACCATCGTGAGTCGCGATCCCGTCTACGTGCAGTTCCCGGTGACCCAACGTGATCTGCTCGGTGCGCGCCGGACGATCGAGGACAAGGGCGGCAACGCGCGGGATGTGAGGGTGCGCGTGCGTCTGCCGGACGGCACACTCTACGAGCACGCGGGGCGTTTGGATTTCGTCGACGTGACCACGGATCCGGGGACGGACTCGGTCACCCTGCGCGCAGAGCTGCCCAACCCGGACGGCGTCCTTGTCGACCGCCAGTATGTCGGGGTCCTGCTCGAGGCGGGTGCACCCGAATCGGCGATCCTGATCCCGCAATCCGCGCTTCAGGTCGATCAGCAAGGCGTCTACGTCTTGATCGTCGATGCCGAGGACAAGGCCCAAACGCGCCGCATCGAGACGGGGCAGACCAAGGGCTCGGACATCGTCGTCAAGAAGGGCCTGGACGAAGGGGAGCTCGTGATTACGCAAGGCATCCAGCAGGTGCGTCCCGGTCAAGCCGTGCGCGCCGCGCCGGCGAGGCCCGCTGCCGGAGCGATTGAGCAATGATCTCCGATGTCTTCATCGACCGCCCGCGCCTCTCGATCGTCATCTCGGTCGTCATCACGCTGGCCGGGCTGATCGCCATCACCCGCATCCCGGTCGCTCAGTTCCCGGACATCGTCCCGCCGCAGGTCTCGGTCAGCGCAGCCTATCCGGGCGCGAGCGCTTCGGTCGTGGAGTCCACCGTCGCTCAGCCGATCGAGTCGCAGGTCAACGGCGTGGACAACATGCTCTACATGAAGTCCACCAGCGGCAACGACGGCAGCTACTCGCTCACGGTCACCTTCGCGCTCGGCTCAAACCCGGACATCAACACGGTCAACGTGCAGAACCGTGCCAATCTGGCGATGGCCCAGCTCCCGGAGGAGGTCAAGCGGCAGGGTCTGACGGTCCAGAAGCAATCCAACGCCATGTTGCAGGTGGTGGCTCTGAGCTCGCCCAAGGGATCCTACGACGGGCTGTTCCTGAGCAATTACGCGACCATCAACGTCGTCGACACCCTGGCGCGCGTGCCCGGTGTGGGACAGGCGTCGCTGTTCGGGCCGCTGGACTACAGCATGCGGATCTGGCTCGACGCGGATCGCCTGACCGCGCTATCGCTCACGCCGGCTGACGTGATCGCCGCGATCCAGAGCCAGAACATCCAGGCCGCAGTCGGGCGGATCGGTGCCCGGCCGATGACGGCCGACCAACAGTTCCAGATCACGCTCCAGACCCGCGGGCGTCTGAGCGATGCGGCCGAGTTCGAGCGCATCGTGGTGCGCGCCAACCCGGACGGCTCCACCGTGCTCGTCTCGGATGTCGGGCGCGTCGAGCTCGGCGCGCGCCAGTCTGACTCCTTCAGCCGATTGGACGGGCGGGACGCGGCCGCCATCGGGATCTATCTCGCGCCCGGAGCCAATGCGGTGTCCGTGGCCGACGGTATCGAGGCGGCCATGGAACGGCTCGCCGAGCGGTTCCCGGACGATCTTGCTTATACCTTGGTGTACGACACCACGGATTTCGTGAATGCAAGTCTCGAGAAGGTCGTCCATACCCTGCTCGAGGCGTTCGTCCTGGTGATCCTGGTCGTGTTTCTCTTTCTCGGGAGCTGGCGTGCCACCCTGATCCCCTTGATCGCGGTGCCCGTGGCCTTGATCGGGACCTTCGCCTTCCTGCTCATGATCGGCTTTTCGGCCAACACCATCTCGCTGCTCGCGGTGGTGCTGGCGATCGGGATCGTGGTCGACGACGCCATCGTGGTGGTGGAGAACGTCGAGCGCATCATGGAGGAGGAGGGTCTGCCGCCGCGCGAGGCCGCCAAGAAGGCGATGGGCCAGATCACCGGGCCCATCATCGCCATCACGCTGGTGCTGCTGTCGGTTTTCGTCCCGGTGGCCTTCATCCCCGGGATCACCGGGCAGCTCTTTCAGCAGTTTGCGGCCGTCGTCGCCTTCGCGATGCTGATCTCGGCCATCAATGCACTGACACTCTCGCCGGCGTTGAGCGCCGTCCTGCTCAAGCCGGCCGGTCATCGACGCGGGCCGATGCGCTACGTGATGGGCGGGATCGATCGGATCCGCGACGGCTATGCCGCGATCGTCGCGCGGCTGGTGCGCTTCTCCCTGCTGGTGTTGGTGCTGATCCTCGGCATCGGGCTCGCGACCGGCTGGCTGTTCAAGATCACGCCGACCGGATTCCTCCCGGAAGAGGATCAAGGGGCCTTTATGGCTCATGTGCAGTTGCCGCAAGGCGCCTCGGTGAGCCGCACCTTCGAGGTGGTGAAGGAGCTCGAAACGCTCGTGAAGGCGGATCCCGCGGTCGCGCACGTGCTGACGATCACGGGCTTCAGCCTCCTTGACGGGGCGGTGCTCTCCAATTCCGCCGCCGTTATCGGGCGGCTGAAGCCGTTCGAGGAGCGCACCACGGCGGATCTCAAGGTCGACGCCGTTATCGATCGGATCGCGGCCCAAACGATCGGCATCCCGAGCGCGCGGGTCATGCCCTTCAATCTTCCGCCGATCGTCGGTCTGGGGACCGGCGGAGGCTTCGAGTACCAGCTCGAAGACCTGCAGGGTCGCACACCCGAGGCGCTCGCCGGGGTGATGCGCGGACTCATCATCGCCGCCAATCAGGATCCGGCCCTCTCGCGCGTGTTCTCTACTTGGGCGACCGACAACCCGCAGGTGTTCCTCGAGATCGACCGCGAGAAGGTCCAGACCCTGGGTGTACGCATCAGCGACGTCTTCAACGCGCTGCAGGCGACCTTGGGCGGCTACTATGTCAACGACTTCAATCGGTTCGGACGGGTCTGGCAGGTCCAGGTAGAAGGCCGCGAGGCTGATCGTCAGAGCGTCGAAGACATCTACCGAATCCATGTGCGCAACGACCAAGGCGAGATGGTCCCGCTGCGCGCGCTGCTGAGCCCCGAGCTGATCCTGGGACCGCAGCTCCTGCAGCGTTACAACAACTATCGCAGCGTCACGATTCAGGGCGAGCCGGCGCCCGGTTTCAGCTCGGGCGACGCCCTGACGGCGATGGAGCGGATCTCCGCGACGACCTTGCCGGCGGGCTACGGCTTCGAGTGGACGGGTACGGCCTTTCAGGAGAAGGAGGCCGGCGGACAAACGCCGATCGTGTTGGCGCTGGCGGTCTTGTTTGCCTATCTCTTCTTGGTCGGGCTCTACGAGAGCTGGTCGATGCCGGCGGTCGTGCTCCTGAGCGTCACGGTCGGGGTGCTCGGCGCACTCTGTGCACTCTGGGTCGCGGGTCTCTCCAACGACCTCTATGCGCAGGTCGGCATCGTGGTGCTCATCGGTCTGGCAAGCAAGAACGCGATCCTGATCGTCGAATTTGCCATCGAGCAGCGTGCGGGCGGGGCCTCGATCCTGGATGCGGCCACCCGGGCGGCGCGTCTGCGGATCCGCGCCGTCCTCATGACCAGCTTTGCCTTCATCCTCGGTCTGGTCCCTTTGGTCATCGCCAGCGGTGCCGGCGAGGCGAGTCAGCGCGGCGTCGGCACGGCTGTCTTCGGCGGCATGATCGCCGCTTCGCTGATCGGGATCTTCCT
>NZ_DATITZ010000330.1:0-22021 GCF_035467215.1 Thiocapsa sp.
GACCCGCGAGGCATGGGCGTAGAGCACCGGGTCGTCCCTGACCTGCGCGAAGGACGGCAGGCGCACCACCGTACGGGCCCGATCCGTGCGTTGCGGGCGCGGCTGAAACCGGATGACTTGTGCCCCGTCGGGGGTCGACGGGTAGGCGTTCGGGTCGGTCTCCTTCGAGGCGACTGCGTACGGATCCGGATGCGGATCCACTCGGCCCGGTCGATCGAGTCCGCTGGAATCGATCTCCGCCCAGTCATCCGGGCGGCCGCGCGTCATGAAGGCAGTCCCGCGCAGATCGCGGGTCTGCTCGATCGGCTCGCCGCGCGCCAGGCGATGCGCCAGCTCGACCAGTGCGCGCTCGGCGTTGCCGTAGATGAGGAGATCGGCCTTCGCATCCACCAACACGGAGCGACGGACCTGCTCGGACCAATGATCGTAGTGGGCGATCCGACGCAGGCTCGCCTCGATGCCCCCGATCACGATGGGCACGCCCTTGAATGCCTCGCGTGCGCGTTGGGCATAAACGGTCACCGAACGGTCGGGGCGGCGGCCCGCGGCACCGTCCGGCGTGTAGGCATCGTCCGAGCGCAGTCGCCGATCGGAGGTGTAGCGGTTCACCATCGAGTCCATGTTCCCGGCCGTGATGCCGAAAAAGAGGTTCGGCTGTCCGAGGCGTCGGAAATCCTCGACCGAGGTCCAGTCCGGCTGGGCGATGATGCCGACCCGAAAGCCCTGCGCCTCGAGCAGTCGCCCGATGATGGCCATCCCGAACGAGGGATGGTCGACATAGGCATCCCCCGTCAAGATCACGATGTCGCAGCTGTCCCAGCCGAGCAGATCCATCTCGGCGCGCGACATGGGCAGCTCCGGGGCGGTCCCCAGCTTGTAGGCCCAATGCTTGCGGTGGGAGAAGATGTCGGGTGCTTTCATCATAAGATGGGCCAAACAAAAAGGCGGCGGACACCGTTGAGGTGACCACCGCCTTGGATCAGGTATGCACGGTTGCGGTTGCGGATAGCGGACGGCAGACCGTCTTCGGGTCACGGGCCCGAGGACGCGCTCGCCGGAGCAAGCTGCGACCTCGGCTTGCGGACCATCTTACACCTCGAGCTGGAGTCTCAGCTTCTTCATCGCATTCTTCTCGATCTGGCGAATGCGCTCGGCGGACACGCCGAACTGCTCGGCAAGCTCGTGAAGCGTTTGCTTCTTCTCCGACAACCAGCGCTCGCGCAGGATCGTCTTGCTGCGCTCGTCCAGACCTTTCAGCGCGGAATAGAGGCGATGATGTTGGTCGCGCTCGGTGTCCTGCCGCTCGAGCAGCTTGGCGGGCTCCATCCGCATATCGGGCAGATAGGTCGACGGCGCGGAAGGCGCGTCGTCGTCATCGTCTTCCAACCCGTCGAACGACAGATCCTGATTGGCCAAGCGCGATTCCATCTGCAGGACGGTCTCGGGCTTCACACCCAGATCGGCAGCAACCGCCTCGACCTCGTCCTTTGTGAACCATCCCAGACGCTTCTTCGCGCTGCGTAGGTTGAAGAAAAGCTTCCGCTGGGCCTTGGTCGTCGCGACCTTCACGATCCGCCAGTTCCGCAGAATGTATTCGTGGATCTCCGCCCGGATCCAGTGCACGGCGAAGGAGACGAGACGCACGCCCATGTCGGGCTCGAAACGGCGAACCGCCTTCATCAACCCCACGGTGCCCTCCTGGATCAGATCCGGCAGCGGCAAACCGTAACCGAGATAGCCACGGGCAATGCGGATGACGAAACGCAGATGAGAGGTAACGAGCCGCTTCGCCGCGTCCATGTCGCCATGATCGCGCAGCGCAATCGCGAGCGACTTCTCCTCTTCCGGGGTCAGGACCGGAATCTGGTAGGCGCCGCTGATGTAGGAGTCGATAGTACCCGTCGGCATGAGAGCGAAGTCTTTGGCCATGATCCAATACCTGAGTTATTTACCTTGGAAAATATCCTAGCAGTACGCTCGGGATTTTGCCAGCACTTTCGGCGGGGTTTTGGAGCCCGGACCGCGACAAAAGTTCACCAGACTCTAGGAGAGGTTTGTGGATTCGGCAAGACAGGGGCGGTCAAAATCAAGATCGTATGTTCCGATTAATTTCATTGTCAGCACTGATGATTAAAAATCGAAAATAGAAACAGGGTATTGTGATTTTCGAAAGATCTTTCGGAGACGCTCGAGCGCTAGATTTCACCCTGAACAATCACGGGATTTAATCTCGGGGATCTGTTCAAGGCGTAGACGTGGTTTCCATTCGACAGGATGCCTGCGAGGTATGCGCGCTAAAGGTGCGGAGTCGTGCAAGCCTCCGCGTCCCGTTGGCTTCAGACTCAAAGATCCCCGCGCTCGCGTACGATCGAGAGCGCGCGCTCCGCGTCCAGGACGGCGAGGTGGGGCAAGGGATCCACACCCGCCGCGACGACAAACGCGGTCAGCTGGTCCCGGACCATGTCGCACAAGGCATCCGCCTGCCAGGGTTTGGCGACATAGCGGTCGAGTCCGGCCTCGTTGATGGCGCGGATGGTATCGTCCTGGTCGGCTTGGCCCGTGACCAGGATCTTGCGCGCCGCTGCGGTCCGATCCTCGGCCGCGAGTCCGATCAGAAAGTCGACACCGCTCGTTCCGGGCAAACGGTGATCGGCCATCACGAGTGCGAGCCGATCGCCTGCCGCGTCGATCTCCTCGATCACCTCCAGCGCGGTCGGCACGTCCTCGGCCTCTTCGATGCGCACATGACGCGCGAACGACGCCAGATCGCGTCTGAGCGCCTCGCGGACCGGGCGCTCGTCCTCCAGTATCAACAGTGCCAGCTTCATGTCTCGATGTCCTCGTCGTCCGGCGGACCGGCCACCGGCAGCGTGATGGTCACCTGCGTATCGCCGGGGCGCGAGCTCAGCTCGATCGTCCCGCCGTGAGCATCCACGATCCGCCGCGCGATGGCGAGCCCGAGCCCGAGCCCGTAGCGGACGGCACCCTGCTTGGTGGTAAAGCGCGGCTCGAAGACCCGCGGCAGGACCTCCGGATCGATCCCGCGCCCGTTGTCGCGAATCTGCACACGCACGTGCGCCGTGTCGGGCGCATCCGTGATCAATGCGATGCGCCCGCATCCTTCGGCGCCGTCCCCGAGTGCGTCGCGCGCGTTGACCAAGAGGTTGGTCCAAAGCTGCTCGAGCTCGCCGGGGTGACAGCGAATCAGGGGCAGATCGCCGTAGCTGCGCTCGATCTCGACATCGCGCAGCCGGTGCGCCATAAGACGCAGCGTGTCTTCGAGACCCGCATGCAGCTCGATCTCGGCGACCGGCTCGCCCTTGGGGCGGGCGTAAGCGCGCAGGCTGGTCACCAGCTCGCACATCCGCCGGGAGGCGACCTCGAGGTTGCGCACCGCCGAGCCGATCCCGGCGACCGCCTCCACCAGATCGAGGCTCGGCGGATCGGCGGCGAGGGCACGCGCCCGCTCGGGATCTTCGATCCCGGCATCGAACAAACGTTGCGCCAGAGCGCCATCGCCGAGCGCCGCTTCCAGATGCCGACGCGCCGCGCGCTCTTCGCGTGTGCTGCGCGGGGCGCGGTCACGCTCGGCCGCAAAGATCTCGCTTGCGAGCCGGCCTTGCGGATGGCTCGCGAGCACACGCTCCAGATCCTCGCCGACATAGGTGGTCGCGCGCAGCATCGCCGCGACCGGATTGTTGAGCTCATGGGCAATTCCGGCCGCCATCTCGCCGAGCGTGGCGTAGCGCGCCTGCTCGACTAGATCCAAGCGGGCCTGCTCGAGCAGATGCAGCGCCTCGGAGAGCTGCCGGCGCTCACGCTCCAGGACATGGTTGAGCTGGGTCTTCTCGACCTGGAGCTGATCGGCGCGACGCAGCCGTTTGGCCAGGGCGCGGATGGAGACCGCCGCCATCGCCGCGCCGAGCGAGGCATCCACGGCCAGCGCGCGATCGAGCTGCTCGAAGGACAGATGCACGACCTCGACCTCGGTGGTCGCACGCGCCGTGAAGAAGGCGCGCTGCTGCTGAGCCAACGACAGCAGGCCGACCACCGACCCGGTCGAGTCGTGGTGCAGCCGCAGATCGCCGCCGGCCGAGGCATGATCGAGCGCGACCCGGCCGCGCAGCACGACCAGCACGGCGTCCACGTCGATGCCCTCGTGGATCAGGCGTGTGCCGGCCGGCAGGAGCAGACGCGGGCGCGGACCCAGGACGCGCTCGATCCCGGCGAGCAGCTGGGTCGCCACCTCTTGCGTGTCGAGCTCGAGCAGACGCAGCAGGTCGCTCTCGGGCTGCGCGACCGGCCGCCCGTCGGCCGCCACGAGCGCCCGGGTGCGCGGGTCGGTCGGTCGGTGCGAGCTGAGCCAACGTACCGTTTGCGCGCGCGCCTGCCAGGCCAGGATGCCGGGTGACCCCGGCATCGTGATCACGGCATGCAGCCGGTCCCGGTCGACCGACAGGAACACGTCATCGTGACGCGCTCGGTCGGTCAGCAGCAGGACGCTTGCTCGGCGCAGGACCGCCTGCTCGTCCAGGGTCTCGATTCGCGCATCGATTGAATCGGATGACCCGGGTGACGCGGGCGAGGCCGTCATGAGCACCAGCGGCACGACGCGCTCCGGATGTGCGCTCACCTGCGCACAGGCCGCAGCGACATCGTCCGCGCAGACCACCTCCGCGATGTCGGTCAACCCGCGGGCCACCTCCTCCGCGATCGAAGCGGCCAAAGACGGGGGCGCCACGATCAGAACACAGAGCGGGGCGAGCCGATCGCCCGCTCGCGAGCCTTCATGACCGGCGCGATCGAAGAGTTCGGTCATAGCAGACCCAGTGCACTCCAAACCGACGGCATGACGAGCGCCAGCACGAGCGCCCCGAAGCCGCCGATGACGACCCCGCTGAGGATCATCTCGGAGGTCGGTACCTCGCCGGTCGCATAGGCGATCGCGTTCGGCGGCGTGGAGATCGGCAAGGCCATGCCGAGTGCGCAGGCGAGCGCGACCATCACGCCGACCGCGGTCGGGTCGATCGGCAGCCCGATCGCCAGGCTCAGGGTCAGGGGCACCAGCAGGTTCGCCGCCGCCGAATGCGAGATCACGGTCGAGAGTCCGACCGAGACGCCCACCAACAGGAGCAGCAGGAGCGTCAGCGGCAGGGCCTCCCAAGCGACCAGTCCGATCAGCCAAACATCCAGCCCGCTTGCGCCGATGCCTGCCCCCAGGGCGATTCCCCCGGCCACCAGCCAGAGCACCGGCCATTGCAGGCGCTTGATGTCCTCGGCGCCCATGACCTGCGTGGCGAGCAGCGCGACCACCGGCAGAAAACCGACCGTCGAGGAGGAGATGCCGTGGAAGGGCTCGGTCAACCAGAGCAGAACGGTGGCGCCGGCGATGACGTAGAAGATCACTGCGGCCGGGGAGCGGTCGAAGTCGGCCGAGAGCTCGAGCGCGAGCGGGGTGTCCGCAGCGATGTATCGGCGCGTCAGGAACCACCAGGCGAACAAGAGCACGACCACCATCAGCGGCACCGCCAAGAGCATCCAGCCGATGAACGAGATGCCCTGCCCCGACGCCTCGAGCGCACCCAACGCGATGGCGTTCGGCGGGGAGCCCACGGGCGTGCCGATCCCGCCGACGTTCGCCGCGACCGGAATGGCCAAGGCCACCCCGGTGCGCGCGCGTCCTTGCGGCAGCGCGGCCAGGATCGGGATAACGACCGCAAACATGGTCGCGGTGGTCGCCGTGTTGGAGACGAACATCGACAGCAGCGCCGTGATCATCATGAGCCCGAGCAGCGAGAGTCTGGCGTTGCCGGCAAAGGGCCGCAGCATCACGGCCGCAAGGCTGCGGTCGAGTCCAAACTTGTGGGCGCCGTCCGCGATCAGGAAACCGCCGAGAAAGAGGATGATGACCGGATTCGCCAAGGTGGCGAAGTAGGTCGCCGCGGGAGGCAGAGTTCCGACGCCGCCGACCAGCGCCTGATCCGAGAGCATCAAGACCTGCAGCAGGATCACCAGCACGGCCGTCGCATAGAGCGGGATCGCCTCCGAGACCCAGAAGAGGATCGCGAGCAGAAAGATCGCCAGCATCCGATGCCCGGCAGGCTCCAGGCCCGGGATGTCGATCAGGAGCGGGACGACAAATGCAATCGAGCCCAGAAGCAGTCCCGTGCGCTGCACGAGGGTGAGCTGCGGCAATCTGACGCGCGGTCGCGCGGTCGCGGTCGACATCGGGGAAAACGTCCTAGTTTGGCTTCGAGGTGTGAGTCGGATCTAAACCGCGCCCGGCGCGGCATGCGATGTTTTTGGATGGGATCGGCCCCGGCAGACTTGACGACCGTTGGAGCCGGCGCGGTTTAGACTATTAATGAATTACTTTAAAGCGTGTCGGCTCGGACGCTGATGGTTCCCACCGTCGCCGATCCAACCCAACCACCGAGCATCCCGCTCGAGACGCGGTTTAGCCCGGCTCAGCACCGCGCAAATGACGGTTCACGGCGATCCAGCTGCCGATCAGGCTGAAGAGCACGCTCCCGGAGAAGATCACCAGCATTGCCAAGGGGCCGAGACCGGTGAGCGGAAACTCGCTGCGATAGAGGGTCGCCAGACGCGAGACGGGCTGCTGCAGCAGGATCACCGCGATGGTGACGAGGAACCAGGCGGTCAGACCGCCGAGCAGCCCGTACCAAGCCCCGGCATAGAGGAAAGGACGGCGGATGAAGGCCCCCGTCGCACCGACCAGCTCCATGATCTCGATCTCGATGCGCCGGTTCAGGATCTCGAGCCGGATGGTGTTGCCGACGATCAGCAGGACGCCGACACCCAACAACCCGCCGAGCAGCAGAACCGCGCGCTGAGCCAGGTCGAGGATCGCCTGGAAACGTTGCAGCCAGAGGGTATCCATTCGGGCGAAATCGGCCTCCGGCAAGGTCATCACCTCGTCGTGAAGCGCCTGAAGCCGCTCGGGCGCGGAGGAGGCTGCCTGCGGGTAAAGCGCGAGGACCGCCGGCAAGGGGTTGCTCTTGAGCTGCGAGAGGGCGTCCTCGAATCCGCCGAGCGCCCGAAACTCGTTGAGGGCCTGCTCGCGGCTGATCAAATGGACCTGAGCCAGCTCGGGTCGAGCGCGCAATTGCTCGGCGAGCCGTGCCGCCCCGGCGTCGTCGACGTCCTGTTTGAGGAACAGCGAGATGGCCGCGGCCTGATCCCAACCGCCGGCCATGGTGCGCAGGTTCTCGGTCACGACGAAGAGCGCGGCGGGCAGGGCCAGCGAGATCCCGATCACCGCGACCGTCATCCCCGTCGGCAGCGGCGTGCGCATGAGGCGGCCCAGGGTCGCAACCGCGCTCTGCAGATGTCTATTCGCCCAGAGGCCGGGCATGTCCAGCAGGCGGGGACCGCTGCGGCGGTGCGGTTTGCGCTTGGCCGTATTGGGCTTTCGCTTGAGCTTGGGCTTGGCCATGGTCACCAGGTCCCCGAGTCGTTGGCCAGTCGCCCGTCGGCGAGGGTGATGGTTCGATAGGGCATGGACATGACCAGACCCAGGTCGTGGGTGGCGATCAAGAGGGTCACGCCGACCTGGTGAAAACGTTCGAAGAGCCCGAAGATCTCGCGCGAGAGGTCGGGGTCGAGGTTTCCGGTCGGCTCGTCCGCGAGCACCAACGGCGGGCGCCCGACCACGGCGCGGGCGATACCGACGCGCTGCTGCTCGCCGCCCGAGAGCGCGACCGGCGTGGCGCGCTCGCGCGCGAGCAGGCCCACCTGATCGAGCGCGGCACGCACGCGTCGACCGATCTCTTTGTGCCCGAGACCGGCGACCACCAGAGGCAGGGCCACGTTGTCGAAAACGCTGCGATCCGGCAGGAGCCGATGATCCTGAAAGATCATGCCGACCTCGCGCCGGTGATACGGGATCTTGCGTCGCGGCAAGGCGGCGAGATTGCGCCCGTTGACGATCACCTGGCCGCGACTCGGTCGTTCGAGCAAGCCGATCAGACGCAGCAGGGTGCTCTTGCCGGCGCCCGAATGCCCGGTGAGGAAGGCCATCTCGCCGGCCTGCATCTCGAAGCTGAGGTCGCTCAGGGCCTCGCCGCGCTCCGGATAGCGTTTGAAGACATGCTCGAAGGAGATCACGGCCCCGCCTCCTCAGCTCAGCAAGGCATCGAGGAATTCATCGGCATCGAAGGGGCGCAAATCGTCGATCGTCTCGCCGACGCCGATGAAACGAATGGGCACCTTCAGACGGTCCGCAATCGCGAAGAGGATTCCGCCCTTTGCGGTGCCGTCGAGCTTGGTCAGCGTAATCCCCGTCAGGCCGATCGCCTGATGGAAGTGGGTCGCCTGGCTGAGGGCGTTCTGACCGGTCGTGGCATCCACGACCAGCATCACCTCATGGGGCGCCTCGGGGTCGATCTTCTTCATGACCCGCGCGACCTTGGCCAACTCCTCCATGAGATTGGATTTGGTGTGCAGCCGACCGGCCGTATCGGCGATCAGTACATCGGCTCCGCGGGCCGTGGCCGCCTGCAGGGCATCGAAGATCACTGATGCCGAATCCGCCCCGGTCTGCTGCGCGACCACGCTGACCCGGTTGCGCTCGCCCCAAGTCTGGAGCTGCTCGACCGCCGCCGCGCGGAAGGTGTCCCCGGCGGCCAGGATGACGCTGTTGCCCTCTTCCTGGAGCCGCTTGGCGAGCTTGCCGATCGTGGTCGTCTTGCCCGCGCCGTTGACGCCGACCATGAGGATCACCTGGGGGCGACCGGGTGCAGGCTGACGGACCGGCGCATCGGCCGCCTGCAGGACGCTTCGCAGCTCGCCCTTGAGCGCTCGGAGCAATGCCTGAGGATCGGCGAGCGATTTGCGCTTCACTCGGCTCGCCAGATCCTCCATGATGCGGGCGGTCGTGGGGACACCGACATCCGCCGTGAGCAGCAGGGTTTCCAGCTCCTCCATGAGATCGTCGTCGATACGCTTGCGCCCGATGAAGAGCGTTCCGAGGCCGTCGCCGAGCGTCTCGCGGGTCCGCGTCAGGCGTTCGCGCAGTCGCGAGAAAACGCCGGACTTCTTCTCCGTCGGCTCTTCCTGAATCCGGGCCGGCGCGGGAGCAACACGGGGTTCGGTGGCGCGAGCCTCGACAGCCGGCGGCGGAAGCGGCGTCTCGGCCTCGCCCGCCCGAGGTTTGGAACGAAACCACCCGCCCCGCTTCGCGCGCGGCTCGGCTTCGACCGGCTCGGCATGGACCGGCTCCGCGGTGGGCATGAGCTGCGCAACGCCGATCGGATCCGGAGATACCCGAGCCACGCCGCGCTCGATCTGAGCCGACGAGGCTACCGCCGCCGGGTCGGACGCGCCGGCCCCACCGGATTCGATCGACGGCTCGGCCGCAGCCGACTGATCCGACTCCGGCAACGCGGCTTTCCTGTGCTTTTTTCCGAAACCGAACATAACGACATGCCTGAAGGGGGAGAGAAACGGCGAGGGGTAGGCGAGCGATCCGTCGAATATGCGACGGGTACTGCGACACGACCGCAGAAGAGGCCGCTCCGCCCGTGTGGACGCAATGCTATCAGATCGCCGCGACGAGATCGCCCGAGGCTCGCCCGAACATCACCCCCTTGGGCCGGGGCAACCCCGGCCTTAACAAACCGTCATCTCCGAGAACTACCAAGGCCCGGCTCTGCCCCTACATTCCCTGTAGCGGGGTTCTTCCGCCTTCCGATTGCATCCGACCGGAGTCTCCATGCACCGAATTCTTCTAAGCTTGATCCTTTCTCTGCCCGCCCTTGCGCCGGCAGCGACCCAAACCGTCTACGAACGGACACTCGACAACGGCCTCAAGGTCCTGGTCAAGCCGGACCGACGCGCCCCGATCCTCATCTCGCAGGTCTGGTACAAGGTGGGTTCCAGCTACGAGTACGGCGGGATCACCGGCGTGTCGCACCTGCTCGAGCACATGATGTTCAAGGGCACCGAGCGGCTCGCCCCGGGCGAGTTTTCGCGCATCATCGCCGAGAACGGCGGGGAGGAGAACGCCTTCACCGGGCGTGACTACACCGCCTATTTTCAGTCGCTCGCGAACGACCGCCTGGAGATCGCCTTCGAGCTCGAGGCCGAGCGCATGCGCAATCTCGACTTGGATGCCGAGGAGTTCGCCAAGGAGCTGGAGGTCGTGAAGGAGGAGCGGCGCACCCGCACCGACGACAACCCGCAATCGCTCGCCTTCGAGCGCTTCAACGCCGTCGCCTACGTCGCCTCCCCGTACCGCAACCCGGTCATCGGCTGGGCCGGCGATCTCGATCAGGCGAGCGTCGAGGACCTGCGCGACTGGTACCGTCTCTGGTACGCCCCGAACAACGCGACCCTGGTCGTCGCGGGCGACGTCGACCCCGAGGAGGTCTTTCGATTGGCCGAGAAACACTTCGGTCCGCTCGAGCCCGAGCGCATCAGCCCACCCAAGATGCAGCCGGAGCCCGAGCAGCTGGGGACGAAACGCATGGTCGTGAAGGCGCCCGCACAAGAGCCCTATCTCCTGATGGGCTGGAAGGCGCCGGCCCTGATCGATGCCGAAGAGGCGTGGGAGCCCTACGCCTTCGAGGTCTTGACCTCGGTCCTGGACGGCGGGAGCAGTACCCGCCTGGAGCGTGAGCTGGTCCGCGGCAGCCAGGTCGCGTCCTCGGCGAGCGCGAGCTACAGCGCCTTCGGTCGCCTGCCCGGCATGTTCATGTTGAGCGGCGTTCCGGCCAAGGGCAAAACCATCGAGCAGGTCGAAGCGGCGCTGCTCGCGCAGATCGAGCGCGTCCGAGCCGAGCTCGTGGACGAGCGCGAGATGGAGCGAGTGCGCAATCAGTTGATCGCGGACAAGGTCTACGAGCGCGACTCCCTCTTCTACCAGGCCATGATCCTCGGCCAGTTGGAGACGGTCGGCCTGGGTTGGGAGCTCGCCGATACCTATTTCGACAAACTTGCGGCGGTCACCCCGGAGCAGGTCCGCGCCGTTGCGCAAAAGTACCTAGTCCCCGAGAAGCTCACCGTCGGCGTGCTTGATCCGCAACCGATGGACGACAACCAAACCGCGCGCGCACCGGTCGCGCTGGAGATGCAGACCAATGTGCACTGATCCCCGCCGATTCTCCGTCTGGTCGAGCGCACTCCTGCTGTGCGCCGCCGGGACCCTTCAGGCCGCGCCCGAAATCCAGACCTGGCAGGCCGCGAGCGGCGCCCGCGTGCTCTTCGTCGCCTCGCCCGAGCTGCCGATGGTCGACGTGAATCTGGTCTTCGATGCCGGCAGCGCCCGCGACGGCGAACGCTCGGGCCTGGCGTCCATGACGGCGGATATGCTGACGCAGGGCGCCGGTGACTGGGACGCCGACACAATCGCCGTGCGGATCGAGGACGTCGGCGCCAAGCTCGGCGCAAGCGCGGATCGCGACAAGACCTCGGTGTCGTTGCGTACACTGACCCGCCAGCCGGCGATGAACACGGCTGTGGAGACGCTCGCGACCCTGGTGAGCGCCCCGACCTTTGCCGATGCGGATCTCGAACGGGAGCGCCGCAATCGGCTCATCGCGCTGCGTCAGGACGAAGAGTCTCCGCGCACCGTCGGGCAGAAGGCGCTCTATCGCAAGATCTTCGGCAATCATCCCTACGCGGCGGACCCGTCCGGCACGGCCGAGACGGTCGCGGCGATCACGCGCGACGATCTGGTCGACTTCCATCGGCGCCATTACACGGCGGCCAACGCAGTGGTGGCGATCGTCGGTGCGCTGGACCGTGCGCAAGCCGAGGCGCTCGCCGACCGCATCACCGCCGGTCTTCCGCAGGGCGAGCGGTTGGCGCCGCTGCCGGGCGTAGCGGATCTGGATGCCGCGGTGACCGAGCAGATCACCTTCCCGTCCAGCCAGACCACCGTGGTGGCGGGCCAGCCCGGCATGCGTCGCGGCGACCCGGACTATTTCACACTCTACGTGGGCAACCACATCCTCGGGGGCAGCGGCTTGGTCTCCCTGCTGATGGAGGAGATCCGCGAGAAGCGCGGGCTCTCCTACAGCACCTACAGCTATTTCCTGCCCTTGGCCCAGCCCGGCCCCTTCCTGATGGGCCTGCAGACCAAGAACGATCAGGCCGACCAGGCACGCGAGGTCATGCTCGACACCCTGCGCCGCTTCATCGAATCGGGACCGAGCGAGGCTGAGCTGACCGCGGCGAAGAAGAACATCACCGGCGGCTTCCCGTTGCGGATCGCAAGCAACTCCGACATCGTCGGGTATCTCGCCGTGATCGGCTTCTACGACCTGCCGCTGGACTATCTCGACCGCTTCACCGACCGCATCGAGGCGGTGACGGTCGAGCAGATCAAGGATGCCTTTTCGCGTCGGCTCCATCCGGATCGGCTGGCCGTCGTGGTGGTCGGGGGCGGCACCGAGCAGACCGCGCGTGTCGGTGCCGAAGGCTAGAGGCGAGCTGCGGATCATCGGCGGTCGCTATCGCGGCCGCCGCCTGCCGATCCCGAGCGAGAACGGGCTGCGACCGACGTCCGATCGCGTGCGCGAGACCCTGTTCAACTGGCTGGCGCCCGTGATTCCGGGTGCGCGCTGTCTCGACGCCTTTGCGGGAAGCGGCGCGCTGGGATTCGAGGCCGTCTCGCGCGGCGCGGGCGAGGTCGTCCTGATCGAGCAATCCGGGGCGGTCGTGCGCCAGCTTCAAGCCAACGCCCGTCGACTGGGCGCCGAAGAGACGCGGATCCTGCACGGCGATGCGCTCCGCTGGCTCGAAGGCTCCGGCCCGCCGTTCGATATCGTCTTCCTCGACCCGCCCTTCGCAGAGGCACTCTGGGCGCCCGCCATCGAGCGCTTGACCCGCCGGGGCTGGCTCAAACCGGGCAGTCGCGTCTATTTGGAGACCCCGGCGCGCAGCGGGTTTCCGGATCTGCCGGCGGGTTGGGATTTCGTTCGGGACAAGACGGCCGGGCAGGTGCGCTACGGGCTCGTTGTCGTCGGCTCGGATGCCGAAGCCGCCTGACTCCTACCCGAGGCTGCGCTGTGGTATTGTGCGGGCCGCCGACGGCCCGGGGGCTCCGGGCCCTTCATCCGAGCGAGGAAACGGGTTTGCGACGCGTGGTTTATCCGGGGACATTCGATCCCGTCACCAATGGCCATACCGATCTGATCCTGCGTGCCGCGCGACTGTTCGACCGTGTGATCGTGGCCGTGGCCGTGGATACGGGCAAGGCGCCCCTGTTCTCGACCGACGAGCGTGTGGCCTTGGTTCGAGAGGCGCTCGGGCCGCGCGAGAACGTCGAGGTGGTTCCCTTTAAGGGGCTCCTCGTGGAATTCACCCGACAACTCGGCGTCAGTGTCATTATGCGCGGCTTGCGCGCGGTCTCGGACTTCGAGTACGAGTTCCAGTTGGCCGGCATGAACCGACGCATGGCCCCGGACATCGAGACCCTGTTTCTCACGCCGGCCGAGACCTACTCCTACATCTCCTCCTCGCTGGTACGCGAGATCGCACGGCTCGGCGGGGATGTCTCGACCTTTGTGGCGCCTGCGGTGCAGGCTGCACTGAACGAGCGGTTTGGATAAGATCCGCGCATCCCCATACAGCCCTTTGGGTTCAGCCAACCTAACCCCCTCGACCAGGAGCGATTTCATGTCCCTGATTATTACCGACGAGTGCATCAACTGCGACGTGTGCGAGCCCGAGTGCCCGAACGGCGCCATCTCCCAAGGCGACGAGATCTACGTGATCGAACCCTCGCTCTGCACCGAATGTGTCGGACACTACGAGACCTCGCAGTGCGTCGAGGTCTGCCCCGTCGACTGTATCATCAAGGACCCGGATCACGAGGAGACCGAGGAGGAGCTTCGGGCCAAGTATGAGCGCATCACCGGCGAAAGCTGACGTCGCCCGAAGCGCCGCAGCCCGTCGCGCCCCGTGGCGCGGCGGCGTCTGGATTGCGGCGCTCCTGCTTGTCTCTGCGGGGGCCCGCGCCGCCTGTGACGGAACGCAGGTCCGTCCCGATCAAGCCGCGATCGCCTCTGCGCACCCCTTGGCAACCGAGGCCGGACTGAAGATCCTCGACGCCGGTGGCAACGCCTTCGATGCCGCCGTCGCGGTCAGTGCCGCCTTGGCCGTGGTCGAGCCCTACGGCTCCGGGATCGGCGGCGGCGGCTTCTGGCTGATTCATCGCGCGAAAGACTGCCGCGAGACCATGCTCGACGGACGCGAACGTGCGCCGCTGGCGGGACATCGCGACGTGTTTCTAGACGGGGCCGGTCAATTCGTCCCCGAGTCCGCACTCGTCGGACCCCTGTCGGCGGGTATCCCCGGCACACCGGCCGCGCTCGTACAACTCGCAGAGGGCTACGGGCGCCTGCCGTTGGCGCAGACACTGGCTCCGGCCATCGGTCTCGCACGCGACGGGTTCGAGATCGGCGACGGGTATCGGCGCGTCGCCGCATGGCGTCTACCCGCACTGCGGACCTCGCCGGCAGCCGCCGCGCAGTTCTTGGTCGACGACGAGGTGCCGCCGCGCGGACATCGTCTGCGTCAGCCGGATCTCGCCGACACCCTGGAGAGACTCTCAAGCGGCGGCCATGCGGGCTTCTATGCCGGCGAGACCGCGGAGCGCCTGGTGTCCGGCGTGCGTGCCGCGGGCGGGATCTGGACGCTCGAGGACCTTGCCGAATACCGTGCCGTGGAGCGCGAGCCGATCGTCGCGAACTTCCGCGGCTGGCGTCTCGTCAGCGCCGCGCCGCCCTCCTCCGGGGGCGTGCTGCTGGTCCAGATCCTCAACATGCTCTCCGCGATCGAGCCCCAGCCGGAATCCGACACCCAGCGGGTCCATGCGCTCGTCGAGACGATGCGCCGCGCCTATCGCGACCGCGCCCGCTATCTCGGCGACCCCGATCACGTGGAGATGCCGATCGAGCGTCTGACCCATCCGCACTATGCGGCCGGCCTGATTCGCGATTTCGATCCGACCCGTGCCACGCCGAGCACGGCCGCCGAGACCGATGCGGCCGCATCCGAAGGCCGCGACACCACCCATTTCTCGATCCTCGATCGCGAGGGCAATCGGGTTGCGGGGACACTCAGCATCAACTATCCGTTCGGCTCCGGATTCGTCCCGCCGGGTACGGGTGTCTTGCTGAACGACGAGATGGACGATTTTTCCGCACAGCCCGGTGTGGCGAACGCCTACGGGCTGGTCGGCGGAGAGGCCAACGCCATCGCCCCCGGCAAGCGCATGCTCTCGAGCATGTCGCCGACCTTTCTCGAGTCGCCCGAGACGGTCGTCATCCTGGGCACACCCGGCGGCAGCCGTATCATTACGATGGTGCTGCAGGGCATCTTGGGAGCCGTCGACGGGGTCCCGCTCGAGGACTGGATCGCGCGACCCAGGATCCACCATCAGTATCTTCCGGACCGACTCGAGTTCGAGTCGGGTGCACTGAGCCCCACCGAACAGCGCGATGTCACCGCGATGGGACACCGCCTCGAGCTGCTGATCCGCCCCGTCGGAAACATGCAGGCGATCCTCTGGGATCGTGCGAACGGGCAGGTGAAGGCCGCGAGCGATCCGCGCGGTACCGGACATGCCGAGGTTCGGTGATTCCGGCGTTTGGGGCGGTCAGGTTCGAATTGTTTTTCGCGGCGCAGCCCGGATCCTAAAGGGTTAGCGTCGAGTTCCGAATAGCTACAGTCATCACGTCAACTCACCCACCGAGGAGTCCCGACTCGCATGCGATTCAAAACACTCATGACCGCGGCCATCGCCATGATTGCGGTCACCGTCCTTTCCGTCCCGGGCGATGTCGAGGCCAAGCGCCTCGGCGGCGGCATGAACCTCGGCAAGCAGTCCAGCGGGATGCAACGCCAGACCCAGCCCGCCGCGACGGCGCAACGTCCGGCCCAGCCCAATGCCGCGCAAGCCGCTGCCGGCCAACGCCCGGCGAGCGGTGCAAGCCGCTGGCTCGGACCCTTGGCCGGTCTTGCGGCCGGCGGTCTGCTCGCCTCCATGTTCTTCGGCGACGGCTTCGAGGGGTTCCAGATCATGGACTTCCTTCTGATCGCGCTGCTTGCGGTCGGGGGCTTCATGCTGTTTCGCATGTGGAAGCGTAACCAGGCCAAACCGGCGATGGCCGCGGCCGGTGTGGGCGGCGGGTTCACCCACGCCGGATCCGCTCCGGCCTACGAGCGCCGCGGACAGGCAGACAGCGGCATCCTTCACCCCGGCATGGGCGCTCAGGGCGGTCCGGTGGCCGGCGACAACCAGTCACCGAGCTGGTTCGACGGCGCCGGCTTCCTGGAAGGTGCGAAGTCTCACTTCATCAATCTTCAGGCGGCTTGGGACCAAGCCGATTTCGACGGCATCCGCGAGTACATGACGCCCGAGCTCTTCGCGGATCTGCAGCGCGAGCGTCTGAAGACCGAAGGGAGCCAATCCACCGAGGTCGTGCGTCTGAACGCCGAGCTGATCGGGGTGCGTCGCGAGGGGGATCTCGTCGTGGCGAGCGTGCTCTTCTCCGGCCTGATCCGCGAGGACGAGAAGGGCGCGGCCGATGCGTTCAGCGAGATCTGGCATGTCCAGCATCGCTGGGACGGCGCCGAGGGCGACTGGCATATCGCCGGCATTCAGCAGGTCGAAGGCTGATCCGAAGATTCGGCCTACGCCGCACGCGGCGTAGGCCGGAGTCCTCACCTGGCTAGACCGATCGGCGTCCTGTCGTTCATCCACTCGCGCGCGATGGAGAAACTGACATCTACGGCGATCAGGCCCAGGATCAGGAAGCCCATGGCAAGAAGCCAGTAGAGCCTTCGCAACATCCCCCGCATCCACCGGCGCCAGCCGCCACCCGCCTCCGGGACCCTCGGTATACGGGCAAACAGATCGATGAAGACCACCCCCAGCACGGCCCACAGGAGTACGACCAAGGCGGGAAATAGGACCAAGTCCCCCTCCGCCGCCTCGAATGCGACCAAAGAGACCCCTGCGGCCAGGGCTCCGACAACGGAGAGGCCGATGAAGAAGGCGCGCGCCGGTGCGAAACGCACGGCGATCTGCTGCATGAGATCGAGCATGTCCGGTGCCTGCGCGGAGGATAGCGGCTTGATTCGAAAACCTGATTCTAATGCCTGGACCCCGTTCGCATCCGCCCTTTCGTCGCCCGACGGCGGTTCGCGAAGCGAGCGAGACACGCAACGCAATGCGGCTCTTGCCGTCGCGATACAGCTCGCTCTATCCTGTCGCGCGTACGACCGGAGCCGCCGATCAGTCGGATGGTCGGCGAAGGATCCGAACCCGCGACCCGAATCGAGACGTCCTTGCCGGGGTCTTGGCCATACGCTCGCCCCGTTGCCCTCGCCGCCGGCCGACCGGCCAACCTAATCCTTATAACCGATTCAGATCCTACGGACATATTCACATGCTCGCAGCGGAACCGATTGTCGAGCTGCTCCTGACGCTTGGCTTGATCCTCCTGGCGATGTCATCGCTCAATCTTCTCGGACTCATGCTCGCGCGTCTGCTGATGCCGGCCCGACGTCTCCTCGCGACGGCACCGACCGGCAGCCCGCTCCCGACGGTGCTGGTTCAGCTCCCGCTCTTCAACGAGGGCGAGCTGGTCGATCGCGTCCTGGAGGCCGTGATGGCCCTGGATTGGCCGAGAGACCGTTTGCAGATCCAGGTGCTCGACGACAGTACCGACGAGTTTTCGCTGTCGCTCAGCCAGCGGGCCGTCGCCAAGCTGCGCCGCGAAGGTGTCCAGATCGAGCTCCTGCATCGGATCAAACGCACCGCCTTCAAGGCCGGTGCGCTGGCGGCCGGCCTCGAGCGCTCGGATGCGGAGTTCGTGGCCATCTTCGACGCCGATTTTATGCCGCCGTCGGATTTCCTGCGCAAAACCATCGACCCCTTGCTCGCGCAGCCCGATCTCGCCTACGTCCAAGCCCGCTGGGCGCACATCAACCGCGACGACAGTCTGCTGACCCGCACGCAGGCGCGCCTGCTCGATTCGCACTTCCAGGTCGAGCAGGAGGCGCGTTGGCGCCTGGGTCTGCCGGTCCCCTTCAACGGAACCTGCGGTGTTTGGCGTCGCCGTGCGATCGATGACGCAGGCGGCTGGCAAGGCGACACCCTCACGGAGGATCTGGACCTGAGTCTGCGTGCCCGTCTGCGCGGCTGGCGCTCAGGGTTCATGAAGGACCTCCCGGTCCCCGGCGTGCTGCCCGTCTCGGTGCGCGCCTGGCGGACGCAACAGTTTCGCTGGACCAAGGGATTCGCCCAGTGTTTCGTCAAGCTGCTGCCGACGATCTGGGCCAGTCCCGTACTGTCGCGCTGGCAAAAGGTCATGATCAGCTTTCAGCTCGGCCAACCCCTGGCGTTCCTGATCGGCGCCGCCTGCGTGATCTTGGGGCTGCCCTTCATCGCCGGTGCGGCGGTCGCCGGGGATGCGCTGGGACGGGTCGCGATCCTTACCTCGATGCTCGGCTTCGCCGCACCCATCGGTTTTCTGACGCTTGCCGGCATCCGCTCCGGAGCCCGTGCAACGGCGACCGAGGTCTTCGCTGCGCTCTTCCTGACCACCGGGCTTCTCCTCTCCAACGCCCGCGCCGGCCTGGAGGCCCTGCTCGGCTATCGCAGCCCCTTCGTGCGCACGCCGAAGGGCGCGGTCACGGTCGGCCCGCGCAGGATGGTGCGCTGGCCGAACGGACTCCTGGAGCTGAGTGCCGGCCTCGGCCTCTTGGGCTTTGCCCTGATGGAACAGCCGGTCACCGTCATCTACCTGGTCATGGTCATCGGCGGCCTGCTGGGGGTGGGAACCTTGCAGTTCCTGGACGGGCGCGCACTGTCGAAACAGTCAGGCGCCGGATCCTGAAGCCATGCGCTCGGATCGGCCGGAGCCGCATTCGGCCGATTCGGCTGCACACACGACGACGCTTGCCCCCGATGCTGGCCTGATATACTCCCGGACATGAACCACACACCCCTGCTCGCTGTCGGCGAGCCCGACGATGCCGACTCCGCGGACCCCCACAGTCCAGGCTTGATCCCCACCCCACAGCGCCCGACCGATCCGGCGTCTCGCCCTTCGAGACCGCATCCAGGACCTGCCGGAGCCGTCCGATGAGCCTCTGGATGTTTCTCGTCGTCGGCATTCTGATCCTGATCAACGCACTCTATGTCGCGGCCGAGTTCGCGATCGTGGGTGCTCGGGCCAGTCGCGTCGAGCATTTTGCCCGACAGGGTCATCGCCTCGCGGCGGCACTCTTACCCATCGTCAAAGACACGACGCGTCTGGATCGCTATATCGCCACCTGCCAGATCGGGATCACGCTCTCCAGCCTCATCCTCGGCGCCTTCGGACAGGCGACGATCGGACTGGCACTCGGTGCACGGCTGGTCTCGGATTGGGGGATGGAGACGGTGGGCGCCTACGCCCTGTCGGCGACCATCGTACTGGTGGTGCTGACCTCGGCCCAGGTCGTGCTCGGGGAGCTGATCCCCAAGACGGTCGCCCTGCAATACCCGGTCGGGACGGCGATGTACACCTACCTGCCGATGCGCTGGTCCTTGGTCTTGTTTCATCCCTTCATCGGACTGCTCAACGGGAGCGGCAACCTGATCCTGAGACGGTTCGGCATCGACCCGGAGGTCAGTCATCGGCATGTCCATTCTCCGGACGAGATCGAGCTGCTGATCCGCGAAAGCAACGAAGGCGGGATGCTGGAGGCCAAGGCGAGCAAGCGTCTGCGCGAGGTGCTGCGCCTGAGCCGCCACACGGTGCGTCAGTTCATGGTGCCTCGGCGACAGATCGCGAGTCTGGATCTGGCTGCTCCGCTCGATCAACTCTTGGCCGAGATCGACGCGTCGCCCTACACCCGCCTGGTGGTCCATCGGGACGGGCTCGACAACGTGCGCGGCTTCATCCATGTCAAGGATCTGGCGATCGCGACGGCCGGCGGGCGCGAGATCCTCGCCTTACAGCCTCTGGTCCGCCCGCTCCTGGCGCTGCCGAACCGCTTGACCCTGGATCGGGTGCTGGGGCAGATGCGCGATCGACGCGCCCGCATTGCACTGGTGGTGAGCGAGTACGGCGACGTCGAGGGTCTCATCAGCCTGGAAGACATCGTGCGCGAGCTGATCGGCGAGCTGTCCGACGAGTTCAAATCCAACAGCGAGCTTGCCCCCGAGCAGCTCGACGACGACCGTTGGCGCCTACCCGGACGTCTCCCGCTCGATGAAGCGATCGATTGGGCACGCCCCTACACCGACCCGGCTGTTTGGCACGACAGTCAAGCCGAGACCCTCGCCGGCTGGTTGCTCGAGCAGCTCGGCAACATCCCGGAGGCGGGCGACAGGCTGGAGGTGATCGGCCTTGCGTTCGAGATCGAGGAGATGGACGGACCGGCGATCGCATCCGTCATGGTTCGTGTCGTCGGCGGCGCATCGGGAGACGAGCATGCATGAGCTCTGGATCGTCCTGATCGTCATCATGGCCTTGGTGGCCCTCAACGGACTCTTTGTCGCCGCCGAGTTCGCCATCATCGGCACCTCGCGCGCAGCGATGGCCGCGCGTGCGGAGGCGGGCGATGCGCTCGCACGGCGCATCGCCCGCATCCTCGACGACCCGGCGCGACTCGATCGCTATGTCGCCACCGCCCAGCTCGGCATCACCTTCGCAAGCCTGGGTCTGGGGATGTACGGCGAGCACACCCTGGCCGGGTATTTCGAGGAATGGCTTCTTCTCGCGGGATTCACCGACCTAGGCGCGCTCGTGACGGCGCACGGGCTCGCGGCGGTGCTGGCCATCACGGCGATCACCTATCTGCATATCGTCTTGGGCGAGATGGTCCCCAAGGCGCTTGCGCTGACCCGGCCCATGACCGTCGCCATGTGGGTGACCCCACCCATGATTGTGATCGGCTTGATCCTTTATCCCTTGGTCCGCGTGCTCAATCTGACCGGCAACCTCCTGCTTGGCTTGGTCGGCTTCAAACGCGGGCGCAGCGCGGCCCATTATCTGGGCCAGGACGAGCTGGAATCGCTCGCCCGCGAGAGCCAACAGAGCGGCCTCTTGAGCGAGGAGAGCGGTCGGATCTTCCTCGAGCTTGCCGATTTCAGCGAGATCGCCGCGGTGCAGGCGATGGTGCCGCGGGTGCGCGCGAGCGGGATCCCGGTCGGGGCAACCGACGCCATGCTCCGCGAGATCCTGCATCGGCATCGCCATACCCGCTACCCGGTCTACGAGGGCAGTCTCGACCAGATCATCGGGACCATTCACATCAAGGATCTGATGGCACTGCTGCGCGCCGGCGCGGGCCTCGATCCCGCGGTGGTCCGAGAGACCGCCTACCTGCCCGAAACCGCGACCTTGGACGATGTCCTCGCAGCAATGGACCGGGTGCACAACCAGATGATCGTGGTCATGGACGAGCACGGCGGGACCGCGGGCATCCTCACCATGGAAGACATCTGCGCCGAGGCCGTCGGAGATATCGAGGAGGGTGTCGAGGACGTCCCGGATGTCTTACCGGTCGGCACCGCGGGCTACCAGGTCCAAGGCACGGTGCGCCTGGACACCCTCGGCGACCTGATCGGGCGCGAGCTCGAGCACCCCGAGATCGACACCGTCTCCGGGCTGATCCTAAGCGAGCTGGGTCGCCCGCCGGTGCTTGGCGATGAAGTCCGGTGGAACGGCCTGCGATTCGAGGTCAGCGGCCTCTTCGGCCGCGGTGTCCGGCAGGCCACCCTGACGTTCGAGATGCCGGAGACAACCGCCGATCGGGATGCCGCGCCGGAGGATGCGCACTGATCTGACGCGAAACGGAAGACTCGCACGCTCAGTGCATCCTGAAGATGGTTGCCAGCCAGCACGCCGGACAACCCTGGTCGCCGAGATCGACCGGCGCATCGCCGAGGAGATCGACCTGCCGCCGGGCTACAGCGTCGTCTTCGGCGGCCAGTTCGAGAATCAGCAGCGCGCCCAGCAGCGGTTGATGATCGTGGTGCCGCTGTCGCTCGGGC
>NZ_DATITZ010000331.1:0-7205 GCF_035467215.1 Thiocapsa sp.
CCCCACCAAGGTCCAAGTGGACCACGCAGGCAGGGGCGGGGCGGGGGCGCGGATCCCTATCAATCCAGGCGCTCCCGACCCGCCCCTGCCGGGCCGCAGATTCACAGATCGCTGGCTCGATGCCATGTCGGCACCGTCCACCCCCGCGCTGGCTCGATGACGGAGGCGTCTCGCTCACAATCGTTGCTCCCTGACGGATGTTCGCGGGAGATGTGCCGGCGGCCAATCAGATCTGGAGGCTGATCGCCAACCCCTTTTGCTGGTTTGCCGACGCATCGCCCAATGCCGTTCAGGCGAAGGCGCGATCGACGTCGAAGTCGGTCCCCTCGCGCAGCATGAAGTAACAGGCTCGTGCCAGCTTGTGCGCTCACGCCACCGTCTTGATGGCGACCACGCCATTGGTCTTGGCGCGCTTGCGCTGGTCGTAGCGCTTGATCGCGGGGTTGTAACGCTCCGTGAAGTTGGCCGCCTCCAGATAGGCCCAGGCCAGATATTTGTTGCCGCTCTTGGCGTTGCCGCGGCCCTTGCGTTTGCCGTTGGAGAGCCGCTCGCTGCCGACGAGGCGACTATAGGACGCGTAGTTGCCGACGCGGGCAAAGCGCTCGATGGGTCCGGTCTCCAAAGCCCATGGGGTCACAAAGCCCATGGGGTCTTGAAATCACGCGGCGCGTGATTGCAAGACTTGACCCCTCTTTCCCCGAGAGACTCGTCCGGTTCTCGCCGCAGGGCTCAACGCCCCGTCTGTTCGATGCGTAGGTGCTCCAAAAGCTCCAACAGCGGAGCTGCCTTGTCGTAGGTCTCGCGATACTCGGCCTCTGGGTCGGAGTCTGCCACGATGCCGCCGCCTGCCCAGAGCCGGATGACGCCGGCAGAGTAGACCAGGGTGCGGATGACAATGTTGGTGTCCATCGCACCGTCGTAGCCGAGATAGCCGATCGCGCCGCAATAGACACCGCGACGGTGGGGCTCCAGCTCCTCGATGATCTCCATGGCGCGAAGCTTGGGCGCGCCTGTGATCGACCCTCCCGGAAAACAGGCCCGCAGGAGATCCACCGCATTGCGCCCCTCGGCGAGACAACCGCGGACCGTACTCACCAGATGATGAACTCGCCTATAGCTCTCCACCTCGAAGAGTGTCGGGACGTGCACAGTGCCGATGGCGCAGACCTTGCCGAGATCGTTGCGCAGCAGGTCGACGATCATCAGGTTCTCGGCACGATCCTTGGTGCTTCGACGCAGAGACTCCGTGAGCATCCGGTCCTCGGCGGGATGGCTCCCGCGCGGCCGTGTCCCTTTGATCGGCTTGGTCTCGACCCGATCGCCGCGCACGTGAAGGAAACGCTCGGGCGAGGAGCAGAGGATGCTGCAGTCGGGTGTCGCGAGATAGGCCCCGAAAGGCGCAGGATTCAGCCGTCTTAGACCCTTGTACCCCTGCCAGGCGTCACCCTGCGCCGGTGCGGCGAAGCGTTGGGCGAAATTGACCTGGTAGCAATCGCCCTCATCCAGGTAATGACGGATGCGCTCGAGTGCGCGCATATACTGCGTGCGGCTTAGGTTGGAGCGAACGGGCGCCAGGACACGGAAGACACCAGGTGCGGGATCCGCAACCGACAGGGCGCGAATCAGACGCCCGAACACCTCGTCGAGACAGGCCGAATCCTGCGCAACGATCCGGGAACGGCCGCGCGCATGATCCACCACCAAGGCCCAGTCATAGATCCCGATCGCCATATCCGGGATGCCCTCCGCGTCTTCCGCCACGCTCGGGAGACGCTCCAGGCGACGGGCAAGATCATAAGCGAAGTAGCCGATCGCGCCCCCGCAGAAGGGCAGACCCGGGACGCGGGGCCGCCGCTGCCCAAGCGCCGCGTCCAGCAACGCGAAGGGATCCGCGGGGGAGCTGCGCATGCCTTCTGCATCTCGAATCACGGTAAGATCCCCGCGCGTCACCAAGGTGACGCGCGGGTCCGCGGTCAGGATATCGTAGCGCCCCAGGGTGCTCGCAGGCCGGCCACTATCGAGAAAGACGGGCCATGCACGGCCGACAAGGCTCTCGAAGAGTGGACTGCTGTCGGGCCGATAGGGAAACTCGCGTATGCAGGGGGGCATCAACCTGAATCCGGCAATTGGAGGTGTAAAGGACCTAAAGCATGCGTGGAACGGCGATCTCCCGTGACATCCTGATCGCTCGCACGGTGAGCCACCACATTCATGTCCGCGAGGATCCGGAACCCTCGCCCGGGGCTAGCCTCCTCCGCCACCAGGAAGTCTTGCCGATGAGCCTCGTCCAGCCGAGCGGCAACCGCCGCCGCACCGTCATCGACCTCTTCTCGGGTGCCGGAGGCATGAGCTACGGCTTCCACGTGCACCCTTCGTTCCGGATCGTCGCGGCAATCGACCGCGAGCTCGGCAAGCCGAGCAGCGGCAAAGGCCGTTCGGGCTGCAACGACACCTTTCGGCTCAACCTAAATCTTGCACCGATGCCCGTGGATCTGGCTCATGTCGAGGACACCGACATCGCAGCGGCGAGACGCGACATCCTCGGCGGACTGGATCTGGACGTCTTGTCAGCGTGCCCGCCCTGCACCGGATTCTCGAGGGCGAACCCGAACAATCACCTGGATGACGACGAGCGTAACAGCTTGGTGGCGAGAACGGCGCAATGGGTGCGCATTCTCTTGCCGCGGGTTCTGGTAATGGAGAATGCACGGGAGCTTTTGAAGGGCAACTTCGCGCATCACTTCGGCGAGCTTCGTCGGCAGCTCGAACAGATGGGCTACGACGTCCACGCAAGCATCCACATGCTCGACAGGTTCGGTCTCCCCCAGCGACGAGAACGCGCGTTGGTGGTCGCGACCAGACTTGCGGTCGGCGCCAAGGGCCTCGAAGACCTCTGGCAAGGCTACGAGGTCGATCGGACGGCCACGCACGTGCGCCGAGGCATCGGTCACCTGCCGCCGGTGTCTGCGGGAGAGCGCCATCCGGAGGACCCCTTCCACGTCTCGCCCGGCTACAGCCATCCGGAGCAGCATCGCCTCTGCACCCTCCGAGAGCTCGCGCTGCTGCAGGGTTTCCCCGAGCATTACCGATTCGGCGGCGAATCACTGTCGAACCAGTACCGCCACATCGGGGATGCAGTCCCGCCGCTGATCTCCCATCAGCTTGCCCACGTCTTGGAGTGGATGTTCACGGGCGAGAAACCCGAGCTCGCTGACTGCGTGCTGCCCGGCACCAGCCTTCACGCGGAGGACATCCAGCCGGCGACGATCCAACCCGGTCGAATCTAGGAATCCCCGCCGGAGCTTCCGATGGTGCGCGACCCGCTCCACGACGCTACCCCCGCCGGATCCGAGTCGCCCAAGGGCTCCACCCAGTCGCGCTCGCAGCGCTCGAGCAGCTTGGCCAGAATCCCCGCGCCCGGCACCGCAAGATCGGGCGGCGCCACGTCGGCGAGCGGGACCAGCACGAAGGCACGTCGGGCCATCTCCGGATGCGGGATCGTCAGGCCGGGCTCGTCGATGCGCATGTCGCCGTAGACGAGGATGTCGAGATCCAGGATACGCGGACCCCAGCGGGTGCCGTCGCGCCGACGGCCGTGGGCCAGCTCGATCCGATGGAGCTCCGCCAAGAGTGCCTGCGGGGCGAGGCGGGTCTCGAGACGGGCCGCCGCATTGATATAGTCGGGTTGACCAGGCGGACCGACGGGCGCGGTCCGATACAGACGAGAGGCGGCCCGCAAACGGCTTTCGGGCAGCGCGGCCAGCTCGCCGATGGCCGCCCTCACCTGCAGCTCCGGCTCCTGCAGATTGATGCCGAGGCCGATCCAAACGTCGACCGGCGCGCCGAGGGTCATCGGACCGGGGGAAGAGTCAATCAGGGTCATGGAAGCCGCCTCGAACGCATCCGCAAAAAGACCGCCCCCGGCATCCGTTCTCGCGGATGACCGGGGGCGGTCGGCGCACACGCGATGGTGTGCGATGGGCGCTCCAGGCGCCTTGCCTATGACTACGCAACCTCGATCCGCCGACGCTCCGTCTTCTCGGTCTTCGGCAGATGGATCTCAAGCACACCGTCCTTGAACTCGGCCTTGGCGTTCTCGAGGTCCACGTTCTCCGGCAGTCTCAGCGACCGCACGAAACTGCCGCGCGCGATCTCGGACCGGTAGTAGGTGCCCTTCTCTTCGGTCTTCTCATGCTTACGCTCGCCTTTGAGCGTCAACACTTGGCCGACCAGCTCGATCTCGAGATCCTTCTTCTCGACGCCCGGCACCTCGGCGCGCACCAGAAGCTCCTCTTCGCGATCGATCAAGTCGACCTTCGGGGTCATCTCGACCGCCTGCTCGAGGCGCGCCCACTCCGGCCACATCTCACGGAACGGATGCATCCACCCATGCCGCCAACCACGCTGCGGGCCGCCCAGCATGAGATCATCGAAGGCGCGATCCATCTCGTCGAAGAGTGTCATCTCACGACGCGGGACCGCTTCGCCAATCGCTTTGCTTTTGGTTTTCATGGCAGTCCTCCTGTCTTCTATTCCCACTTAAAGTATAGCTCAGAGGCCGAGGTTTGCTCCCCTCGCACGCACTGAACCACATCACGGCTGCCATGGATTGATCGTGACGAGACCGCAATGCTCGAAGGCGACGAGGTTACGTGTCGCCCAGCGACCTCCCTGCGGCAAGCGCTGCAGAGTGGACAAGAGCAGCGCAGTCCACCAGCGCCGCTGCCAGGCATGAACCGCTGGCCTTCAGATCGGCGGAAGAGGTCGACTGCAAGTCGACGATCCCGGGGCTCGCCGCCTCAAGCCGCCAACGCCAGCCGCTTCGCCGCGCCGAAATCCGTCTTGCCGCTGCCGAGCTTGGGGATCGCCTCGACCTGCAGCACCTCGGCGGGGATGCTCAGCGGATTCATCCCGGCCTCGAGCAGCTGCTTGCGTAGACCATCGGCATCGATCTCGCCGGCAACCAGGAGCAGGATGCGCTCGCCCTTGCGCTCGTCGGGGAGGTTGACGGCGGCCAGCTCCAGCTCGGGTTGGCCAAGGATGCGGCGGATCTGATCCACGACCGCGCCCAGGCTGATCATCTCCCCGCCCAGCTTGGCGAAGCGGGAATAACGGTCGACGATGGTGAGGAAGCCGTCCGGGTCCAGATGACCCTTGTCGCCGGTCTTATACCAGCGCTGACCGTCCAGCTCGACCACCGCGTCCGCGGTCTTCGCCGGGTCGTTGAGATAGCCCTTCATCACCTGCACACCGCCGATGAGGATGAGCCCGTCCTCGCCGGGCGGCAGGGTCGCCAGGGTCTCGGGGTCGACGATGCGGAAGCTGGTGCCGGGCAACGGCAGACCCACGGTACCGGGACGCGAGCCGGCCTGGATTTTCCATGTTGCGGTCTCGAGCGCATCCGGGACGTTGACGCTCGCGACCGGCGTCGTCTCGGTCGCTCCGTAGCCTTCGTAGATCAGCTTGTTGAACTTGAGTGCGAAGGCGTCGCGGACCTCCGGAGCGAGCCGCTCGGCCCCGGCGACCACCACACGCACCGACTGGAGCATCAGGGGATGGACGCGCTGATTGCGGATATAGAGCCGCAGGAAGGTCGAGGTACTGCACAGCACGGTCGCACGATAGCGGGCGATCGCCTTGGCGGTGCCGACGGCGTCCGTCGGGTCGGGATGGCAGACCATCGGGATGCCTTCGAGCAGCGGCAGGAAGGTGGTCACCGTGAGCCCGAAGGCATGGAAGGGCGGCAGGTTGGCGAGGATGAGATCGTCCGGCTCGGTATTGAGCACATCCGCGATCTGACGCACGTTGGCCATGATGTTGCGATGGCTGAGCTCGATGCCCTTGGGCGTACCCTCGCTGCCGCTGGAGAAAAGGATGGCGGCGGTGTCGTCGGGGCGACCGGGCCGTCCGAAGAGGCGGAGCAGGAGCCCGGCGGGCACGAGGATGCCGATACCCAGGAACGCCAGCGCCTCCGCCTTGCCGATCTCGGCGCGCAGGGCCTCCATCGGATGCAGCGTCGCCTCGGCGAAGGCCGCGTCGAGATCGATCCCGCGCTGTTGGAGCTTGTCGAGGAAGCGCTCGGAGGTGACGACATGGCGTACGCCGGCGTTGCGCATCCCGGCCACGAGCGCCTCGCTGCTGGCGGTGTAGTTCAGATTGACCACCTGCTTGCCGACGAGCAGCGCGGCCAGGTTGGCAATGGCCGCCGCACTGCTCGCGGGCAACAGGATACCGACGGCCGGCTCGGGGGCGAGACGCTTGATTCGGCTGCTGAACAAGAGGACCGCCGCGATCAGGCGACGATTGCTCAGGCGAGTCCCGATCGAATCGATCACGGCCACCTCCCCGAGACGCCGTTTCGCGGCCGCGAGCCAGGCCGCGGGCAGGGTCGGCAGGGTCGCAATATGGGTCTGCCAGGAGGTCACCGACAGCTCGAAGACCGCCTGCTTGACTTGCTCTGCGCTCGCCTCCCGCGGCAGCGGCCGGCCGAAGGCGACCAGTACGTCGCGGGTCCGGCCCTCGCGGCGACTGGCCTTGAGCTTCTCCTTGGCGTAGGAGAAGCGGCTCCCCCAGAGACCGCGCAGATAGAAGGGCAGGATCACGCCGGACGTGGCCGCGCGCGCTGATTTCTCGAAGCCGCGCTTGAACTCGGAGAGCTGCCCGTTCTTGCTGATGGTGCCTTCCGGGAAGATGCACACTACCTCGCCCGCGTCGAGCAGCCGCGAGACGGTCTCGATCGCCTCGCGGCTGCGTCCGCCCGAGATCGGCACCACGCCGAAGAAGTCCAGAAACCAGCGCAGATACCAGCGTTCGTAGATCACCCGCTCCATCACGAACCGCACCGGCCGCGGGCTCGCCATCTGCACCATCGCCCAGTCGACCCAACTGATGTGGTTGCCGAGCATCAGCACGCCGCCTTGGGCCGGCATGTTCTTCAAGCCGATGACGTCGAGCCGATAATGGGTCGACATGGCGCGCGCCATCAGAAAGCGCACCATTGACTGGGGCAGCTGGTAGAGGGTGTAGATGGCCCCGCAGAGCGCGACGACGGCGAGCGCGAGCATGACCGTCAGACCACCGATCTGAAGATAGGCCGCCAGCACCGTGAGCCCGAGGAAGCTCAACATCGCGATGTTCTGGATGAAGTTGTTGGCGGCGAGCACGCGCCCGAGCCCTTTCTCGCCGGCGTTGAACTGGATCAGGGC
>NZ_DATITZ010000332.1:0-5668 GCF_035467215.1 Thiocapsa sp.
CCGCTGATGCGCGACCCCTTCTTTCGGCGCTTCTTCGAGATGCCGCCCGAACATCGGCACCGAGAGGGCAACAGCCTGGGCTCGGGGATCATCGTCGATGCCGAGCGTGGTCTGGTCCTGACCAATCAACACGTCATCGCCAAGGCGAGCGAGATCCGGGTGACCCTGCACGACGGGCGCACCCTGGTGGCCGAGTTGGTCGGGGCGGACCCGGAGACAGACATCGCGGTCCTGCGCATCCCGGCCGAGGACCTGGCCGCCTTGCCGGTGGTGGACTCGGATGCGCTTAAGGTCGGCGACTTCGTGGTCGCGATCGGCAACCCCTTCGGCTTGAGCCAGACCGTGACCTCGGGCATCGTCAGCGGACTCGGCCGCTCGGGGCTCGGGATCGAGGGCTATGAGAGCTTTATCCAGACGGACGCCTCCATCAATCCGGGCAACTCGGGCGGTCCGCTGGTGAACCTGCGCGGCGAGCTGGTCGGCGTCAATACCGCAATCCTCGCACCGGGCGGCGGCAACATCGGGATCGGTTTTGCCATCCCGGCGAACATGGCGCGGGCGGTGATGGATCAGCTCGTGGAGCACGGATCGGTTCGACGCGGCCTCTTCGGCGTCGCCATCCAGGATCTCACGCCCGAGCTGGCCGCCGCACTCGGCATCGCGCGACGCGACGGGGCCGTGGTCAACGCGGTGGAGCCCGACTCGGCCGCGGCGGAGGCCGGCCTTCAGGAAGGCGACGTGATCCTCGCGATCAACGGCGCCTCGGTGAAAGGGGCCGACGATCTTCGCAACCGCTTCGGTCTGTTGCGGGTCGGCTCGCGCGTCGAGCTTGAGATCTCGCGCGGGGGCAAGATGCGCCGGCTCAAAGGGACCATCGCCGACCCTTACGCGGCATTCGTCGAGGGACGACGCGTCGCCCCCGGTTTGGAAGGTGCGCTGCTCGGCGAGCTCGATCGTCGCGGTGGCGTTCCGGCGCTCCCCGTCGGGACCGTCGAGCCCGGCAGTCCCGCATGGAACGCAGGCCTTCGCGAGGGCGACCGCCTGCTTCAGGTCAACGGCCAACGGGTGGCGAGCCTGCGCGACGTCGCGCAGGTGCTGCACCAAACCGGTGACATCCTGAGCCTGCGCGTCCAACGCGGCGATGATCTGGTCGTCCTGGCGCGGCGCTGACCGGGCGTCCGCGATCGATTGAAACCGCGCCCGGCGCGGTATGCGTCGAGTGTCGGAGTGGCTTGGCGGCGCCGGCTCCGACGATCCGTTGATCTGGATCCGGTTGCATCCGCCGGATTTCGGTCCATGATTAGCCGAAATTGCATTGACAATTGTCTAGCCGGACCTCGCGTATCAGACCACGTACAGGTCGGGCACGAACCCGAACATGGACCGAAAGCCATCGGACAGGCGCAAAACCACCAAAGCAGTACCGAACCACCCGACGGGTGGAGGAGCACGCGATGTCAGCCATGCAAATCGCCGGACGGCAGCTCGAGATCAACAAGCAGGGTCATCTAGCCTATTTCGACGATTGGGAGCCTTCGGTCGCCACCGCCTTGGCGGAAGAGGAAGGGCTGAGCCTGACCGAATGTCATTGGGCGGTGATCAATTTCCTTCGCGAATATTACGCAACGCATGAGATGCCGCCGTCACCGAAGGTCGTCATCAAGACCGTCGGCGCCCATGTGTCACCTCATACACCTTGCTCGCGCAAGCACCTGGAGGCGCTCTTTCCGGACGGGGGCTGTAAACAGGCCTGCCGACTTGCAGGGTTACCGCGGTATTACTGCCACTCCTGCTGAACCGCGTCCGAAGAGACATGCGTGGTTTCTGAATTGGATCGGCTACGGCCGCAATAACGGACGTCGGAGCTGACGCGGTTTAGATTCCAAAGATGACGACGATCTAAGCCTCGCTCAGCTCAGCCGGCGTAGGGCAAACGACCGTAAATCCGACTCAGGACACGCAGCCGCTCGGCTGCGTCGTCCGTCAACATGTCCTCGCGATAGCGCCAGAGCCAGTTGCCCTCGGATGTCCCGGGGCGGTTCATGCACGCCTCGGCGCCCAGACCCAGAACATCCTGCATCGGGAAGAGCGCAAGCGCGGCGACCGACCCGAGCGCGCTGCGAATGAAATCCCAGTGGATCTCGCGGCCGTCGCTGTTGAGATAGAGCATCGCGTTGTGTCGGGTTGCCGGGTCGCGCAGCGCCCACCATCCGAGCAGTGTGTTGTTGTCGTGGGTGCCGGTGTAGACCGCGAGACCGGGACGGTGATTGTGGGGCAGGAAGGACGAGCGTCCGAATCCGCCCTCGGTGTCCTCGAATCCGAATTGCAGGATCGCCATGCCGGGCAGATCCAGGCCGTCGCGCAGGGCCTCCACGTCCTCGGTGATGACGCCGAGATCCTCGGCGATCAGCGGCAGGCCTTCGCCGAGTGTTGCCCGCAGTGCGTCGAAGAGCGCCATTCCGGGACCCGGCATCCAACGGCCGTTGATGGCGGTCTCCTCCGTCGCCGGGATCTCCCAGTAGCCGGCGAACCCCCGAAAGTGATCGATCCGCACAAGGTCGACCAGCTCCAAGACCCGTCGCAGGCGTTGTATCCAGAAGCTGTAGCCGTCCGCCGCCACCTTCGGCCAATCGTAAAGCGGATTACCCCAACGCTGGCCGGTCGCACTGAAATAATCCGGCGGCACACCGGCGACGACCGTCGGATGACCGGCCTCGTCGAGCTGGAACCACTCCCTATGCGTCCAGACCTCGCTCGAATCATGGGCGACGAAGATCGGCATGTCGCCGATGAGACGCACACCGCGGCTGTTGGCATAGGCGCGCAGGCCCGACCACTGCGTGTAGAAGAAGTACTGGATCAGGCGTTGGGCATCGAGCTCGCGCGCATGGGCCTTGCTCCAGCGCGCCAATGCGCCTGGCTCGCGTTGCGCCAGGTCGGCCCGCCACTCGGTCCAGGGCCGGTGTCCGTGGTGGACCTTCAGCGCATGATAGAGGGCGAAGTCGTCCAACCAGTCGGCATGCGCCTGACGGAAAAGCAGATAGTCCTCGCGATCGGTCTCGCTCGCATGCTCCTGAAAAGCATGTACCGCCCGTGCGATCAGCGCACGCTTCCACGGGATGACGGTATGGAAGTCCACCTGGTCGTTCGGGAAATCAGGGGCATCGAGATCTTCCTGGCCGAGCCAACCCGCCTCCGCCAAGAGCTCCGGACTAATCAATAACGGATTACCCGCAAAGGCGGAGGTGCACTGATAAGGCGACTCTCCGTACCCGGTCGGCCCCAACGGCAACATCTGCCACAGCCCCTGCCCCGCTGCCGCGAGAAAATCCACGAAATGCCGGGCCGAGTGCCCGAGATCGCCGATCCCGTAAGGGCCGGGTAGCGATGTCGGGTGGAGCAAAATGCCGCTGGTGCGGTGCATGCCGTGACTCCAAAGTCTGGGCGAGTGATAAAACCCGCGAGTCTACCCAAAGCGCGCTCGAAAAGCCGCGCGGGTTTGCTCGCGGGTTCTCACAGTCGACGATTTGAATTCGGCTACACTCGCTACGTCATTTCCGCGGCGGACCGACGTCGGGCGCCCGCATCCGCATGAGAGACGCGTCCAGATATTCAAGCAAATCCGGCTGTGGGCCAATATCCTCCTCGTCATCGGCGCGGCGATCATCCTGGCCATCACCACGCTCACGCTGGTGAGCCTGCACAATCTCAAGACCGTGAGCCGCACGGCGGAGGAGTCCGAGCTGCGTCATTATGCGGCGATGGCCCAGATGCAGATCCGCGAGGAGGTCGGCTTGGCCGAGGCGCTCAGCGTCCTGGTCGCCGAGATGCCGGAGGTGCAGGCGCGTTTCGCCGCGGGCGATCGCGACTGGCTGCCCGAGCAGCTGCGTCCGCCCTTCGTGGCACTCGAGCGCGACTTCGGCGCGGTCCAGTTCCAGTTCCATACCGCACCTGCCATGTCGTTTCTGCGTCTGCACATGCTGGAGAGTTTCGGCGACGACCTCTCGAGCTTCCGTCAGTCGGTCGTGGATACCAACCGCGACATCAAGCCGCACCGCGGGCTGCAATTCGGCGTCGGCGGCCTCGGCGCGCGCGGCGTGGTGCCGGTGCTCCGTGAGGGACGCCACCTCGGCTCGGTGGAATTCGGCATGTCCTTCGGCCAAACCTTCTTCGACGACTTCAAAGCAAGCTACGGCGTCGAGGCCGCGCTCGATATCCTGCGCAACGATGAGTTGCAGACCTTTGCGAGTACCCATGAAGGTCAACCCTTCCTCGGCTCGGATGCGCTCGAAGCGGCCTTCGCAGGCGAGTTCCAAGTCGCAGAGCTTCGGATCGGCACGAAACCCGTCGCCGCCAGTGCCATCACCAAGCGGATCCGCCGCCTGGCCAACGAAATCGATCGCGTCACCAACGGCGATCTGAGCGGCGGCGGCGGCGCGATCGACGGCAATGACGAGCTCGCCGACCTCGCCCGCACGCTCGACGGGATGCGCGGGCATCTCAACGCATTGGTCACGGGCGTGGAGACCACCGCCTTCTCGGTCCACGCGGCCTCGCGCGAGATCGCGCAGGGGATCGCGCAGGGGATCGCGCAGGGGATCGCGGACTCGGCCAGCGCGGCCGACATCCTTCAAGCCCTCGTCGAGGCGGCGAGCGAGACCTCGACCTCCGCGCAGCAGATCAGTCTTTCCACGCAACAGCAGCGCACCGCCAGCGATCAGGTCGTGGCCGCCTTGCGCGAGATCGTGACCGCCAGCTCGGAAACCGCCGGCGCCGTGCGCCAAATTGCCGATATCGCGCGCGACATGAGGGAGCTCTCGAGCGCCCTGCAGGGTAGCCTGGATCAATTCGTGCTCAACGGTGCACAGACACCGTCCGCCGACCCCGGCATAGCGAGCCGGCCCTGATTGCGGGGTACTGGATGCAACCTGTACGGGTATTGGTGATCGGCGACAGTCTCTCCGCAAGGGGCCTGATCCGGGCACTCATCGAGGCCGCGCCCGGCCTTGTCGTCTGCGGCGAGGCTGCGGATGGTCGGAAGGCGGTCGAGAAGGCCCTGGCGCTCAAGCCGGTCGTCGTCACCATGGATCTTCAGATGCCCGAGATGGACGGGATGCGGACCATGACACCTATTGTTCAACTTATTTTTGCTAGCCTCCTTACTGTCCGGTCAGGCCGGCACCGGCAAGACCAGCATCGCCTGCAGCTTTGCCCGAGCCGCCTGCGAGGCCGGGATCTCGACCCTCTGCATCAGCTTCGAGAAGAGCCTCGACGAGCTGATCCGCAACCAGCGCAGTATCGGCATCGATCTCGCACGCTATCACCGCGAGGACAATCACACGGTCGACGGCCTCGGCGCCCTGCTGTTGCAACCGGTTCGGGCGGTGGAGCTGGGTCTGGAGGAGCATCTGATGCGGGTCATCCGCTCGGTGCGCCGGCATCGCCCGGCGCTCGTCATCCTGGATCCGGTCAGCGGTCTGGCCGGTCGCAGCCGCGATCCGGTCTCCAAAGAGATGCTGCTGCGCCTGCTCTATCTGATCAAGGAGGAAGGCGTCACCACGGTCGCGACCGAGCTGCTCGGCGACGACAGCGCAGGCGTCAGTCATCTCGATATCTCCTCCATCATCCTAGATCCGGCAGTTGAACGGCCCCTGGAGTGCGTCCCGCG
>NZ_DATITZ010000333.1:0-27255 GCF_035467215.1 Thiocapsa sp.
TCCCCTCCCGCCCGCGCGTGCGGTCCACAGCCTTTATGCCACGTAGCGAACGTTTAGGCCGAGGAGCCGGATGCCTGAATTGGGCACGTCCGGATCTGTGGGAACCGCGGGTGAGCGATCACCCGCGGTCACCCGGCCTTATCCAATCCCGGGGGATGGTTGAATGCGCAGGAGGTTATTTTGATGGCTAGTCAAGGGGTTGCGGACGGCGACAGTCTGTGCTTGGCTGTCGTGCTCGGTGGTTGCCGAGTCGTCGCTGCTCGTCGAGCCCGACTTGGTCGACATCCGCGAGGTGATTCCGGATGTCGTGCTCGATATCCGCTATGCCACGGCGCACAACTTCGTCGGTCGCCCGATCGAGGGCTACGAGGCGCCGCTCTGTCTCTTGACCCACCGGGCGGCAGCGGCCTTGGCCGGGGTGCAGGCGACCCTGCGTCCCTCGGCCTGTCGCTGAAGATCTACGAGTGCTATCGGCCGCAGCGTGCCGTCGATCAGTTCGTTGCCTGGGCCGAGGATCTCGACGACCAACGCATGAAGGTCGAATTTTATCCGCAGGTCGAGAAGGCCAGGCTGTTCGACGACCGCTACATCGCGGCACGCTCCGGACATTCGCGAGGCCGTACGGTCGATCTGACCATCGTTCCCGTGCCGACGCCCGCTCAACCGGCGTTCGATCCAGCCGCCCCCGGGGCGTTCGTGCGAAAACCCGGCCTCGGAGCGTCTCGCGGACAACAGTGTCGACATGGGCACGGGTTTCGATTGCTTCAGTCCGCTCTTACATACGTTGAACCCGAAGATTACGGGCGAGGCGATGGCGAATCGGCTGTTGCTGAAATCCTCCATGAGCGAGCAGGGTTTTCGCAACCTCTCCGAGGAGTGGTGGCATTACACCCTGGTCGACGAGCCCTATCCCGACACCTATTTCGATGTCCCCGTGCGATGAGGAGCGAGCATGTTGCGAGCCATGACACCGACCCCGACACCGATAATCGAATCACGGATCCGCAAGCCAGCGCGGGTGTCCGTGCTGTCGAGCTGTTGTTTCGTGATTCTGTTCGGGGCACTGGCGGCGGGATTCACCTTCGCCGAAGATGCACCCGTGGAGGCTGCGTTCTCGGATGAAGAGGACTGGCCCGAGATGGACCTTGAGGCCCGTGTCGCGGCGGTCAGCGACGGCGAGCTTCGGTTCGTTGGACCCGAACGTGCCGCCGAGACCCATCGGCACGTCAATCGGATCCGCATCGGGGAAGAGAGTCTGAGCGAAGGCTGGATCGAGCTCACCCAATGTCACGAGAATCTCGACGCGGTCCGCGCGGCACAGATCCTCTTCGGCGCCGAGCGGATCCGCGGCTTGGAGGTGGTCAGTGCGCAGGGGATCGGGCGTGCTTGGGTCGAGGGCCCGTCGGTCCAGCTCACGGACATCGCGCCCGGCGCGAGGCTGTGTATCCGCGCGGAGAGTCGAGCCATGTACGCCCTCGGCGACGGGCGTTACAGGCTGCGCAACGGTCCGTACATGCGCCGCTTTCTCGACGGCTACTATCCCATGCAGGTGGTCTTGGACGTGTCCTACCCGGCCGATCGGCTCGCGCTCGTGCAACACCAACCGGCCGCGCAGCCCGGATTCGAGGTGCGTGCCGAATCCGGGCATGTCGCGGTCGATGCCGCCTTCGAAGGGCGGCTCTTCACCTGCTTGGACTTCTGCGAGACCGGCTCCTCGGACTGCGAGCTGGCTGTGAGCGACTGCTCGCAGTAAAGGCCCTCAGGCCTTCGGCTACGGGGATCCGGCCTCGCCCGGTGTGTCGGCCCTTTTGACCTCGAGACCGCTAGGCGATGGACTGGATGAACTCCTCGGGTGCCTGAACGGTGATCGACGGATGGTCGAAATCGGGGCCGTTGAGCGTGACGAGGTGGTCGAGTCCGATTCGGCGTGCGCTCTCGAAGGTGAGGGCATCATCGAGATACCGCCAACCGAGGCCGACGGCACCGTCGATCACCCCTGCATCGACCGGGGCGATCGTCAGGAGGGCACAGACGCGCTGAATCGCCGATCTAGCTCGGGCTGCGCCTAGGCTGCGTGCAAGCTCGGTATGGAGCGGGTCGATGGCTGCGGCGCAAACATAGCCTTGAATGCGTCCCTTGGCAGCGAGGGAGAGGATGGCGTTCGATGCATTGTCCGTATCCTGCTCGTTGTTGAGTGCGTCCATCAAGACCGTGATATCGACGAGTGTCTTGGGTGTTGCGGTCATTGCCTTCCTCCTTGCTTCGCTTCGTTGGTGGTTGGAATCCTTGGGGTTTCGGATCATGGGTTCTGTTGGGCGGTGCGCGGGATTGCGCCTTGCTCGCCATGCTCGGCGCAGCCGCGGCGCTGTCGGCGCGGTGCCGTCGTCTCGGGAAGCGGGGGTGATGCGGTGTGTTCGGAAGTGACGGCGAGTCGAGACGGAGCGGGGCGATCACGGACCTGTCTTCGGGGGGCGTCGGCTGCGCCGCGCGGCAGTCGGGCATCGAGGGATCTCGGCCGAGCCGAAGTGTCGGCGGCCTCGTCGTGCAAACGAGCCCGATTCGCGCAAGACCGCGCCGAGAACGATGGTTCCGATCGGATCGAACGGCTGCGCCGCGGCGAGGCGTCTGCCGTGCAGAGCGGCCTTCCATGCCTCACCTCGGCGGCCTTGCTGAGCGTCTCCATGATCTCGGCTCGTCGTCTTCCTTATCGCGCTGTGCGTTTCCGCGAGAGTATGCTGAGGTGTCCGAATCATTACTATCGGCAAATCGGGCTGTTCCGACTTTCTGTTGTCCGAGATCAATCAGAGATCAAAAAAAGAGTGTCTCGATGCTCGGCCAGGATACACAACGCCATGATATTAAAAGCATTATCTGTTTAAGTTGAATGAGGCGATGTGGCATCGGGAGTCACGCCCCCGAGTCTGACAAGAGGCCGCGATCACAAATCCGCCACGGCGGACTTTGCGCCGTAGGGTGAACAATCGCCGTAGTGTGGACAAGCGCCGTAGGGTGGACAAGCGCAGCGCAGTCCACCAGCGCCGGCGAGGGATTCGGTGGACTTCGCTCTCACTCGTCCACCCTACGGGCCGGTCTTATGAACGACGCCGTGAAGGTTCAGGCCCGATAGGCTTCGGCTCGATGCCCCAGATCCGCTGCGCGTAATCGCGGATGGATCGATCCGAGGAGAACTTACCCATCCGCGCGACGTTCAGGATCGACATGCGATCCCACTCGGCGGGCCGGTCGTAGACCTCGCTGATCGTGTCCTGACATTCGAGATAGGCGCGATAATCGGCCAGCACCATGAAGGGATCATGGTTGATCAGGTGATCGGTCAAGGGGCGAAAGAGGTTGGTGTCGCCGTGCGAGAAGAGCCCCGAGACGATGAGGTCGAGATCCGATTTCAGCTCATGGTCGCCGTGGTAATAGTCCCAAGGCCGATATCCCTCGGTCTGTTTGCGGCGGACCTCCTCTGCGGTCATGCCGAACAGGAAGAAGTTTTCGGCACCGACCTCCTCGCGGATCTCGATATTGGCGCCGTCGAGCGTGCCGACCGTGAGCGCCCCGTTCATCGAGAACTTCATGTTGCCGGTTCCCGACGCCTCCTTGCCGGCGAGCGAGATCTGCTCGGAGAGATCCGCGGCCGGATACAGGCGTTGCCCGTTCTTCACGTTGAAGTCGGGCATGAAGGCGACGCGGATGTAACCGTTGACCTGCGGGTCGTTGTTGATGACCTCGGCGACCGAGTTGATGAGCTTGATCATCAGCTTCGCCATGTAATAGCCGGGGGCCGCCTTACCGCCGTAGATGAAGGCGCGCGGGACCATGCCGAGATTCGGGTTTTGTTTCAGCCGCTGATAGACGCGGATGATGTGCAGCACGTTCAGGTGCTGACGCTTGTACTCGTGCAGGCGCTTGGCCTGGATATCGAACATCATGGTCTGTGGATCGAGGACCACGCCGGCATGCTGGTTCAGCCAGATCGCCAGATCGTGCTTGGCGGCGGTCTTGACCTCGCGCCAGCGCGCCTGGAGTGCAGGGTCGTCGGCGTGCGCCTCCAAGTCGCGCAGACAGTCGAGATCGCGGATCCAGCGGTCATTCCCGCACATCTCCGTGATCAGGTTTGCCAGACGCGGGTTGCTCACCACGATGAAGCGACGCGGCGTCACACCGTTGGTGACGTTGTGAAAGCGCTCCGGCGCCATCTCGTAGAAGTCCTTGAGCAGCGTCGTCTTGATAAGCTCCGAGTGCAGGGCGGCGACCCCGTTGACCGCACGGCTGCCGACGACGGCCAGGTGGGCCATCCGGATCCGCCGCCCGCCGGCCTCGTCGATCAGCGACATGCGCGCGACACGCTCCTCGTCGCCCAGGTAACGCACGCGCACCTCGTCGAGAAAGCGCCGGTTGATCTCGTAGATGATCTCCAGATGGCGCGGCAGCAACCGCTCGAAGAGACCGACCGACCAGGTCTCCAAGGCTTCGGGCAGCAGGGTGTGGTTGGTGTAGCAGAAGGTCGCGCGGGTGATGGTCCAGGCGGTATCCCAGGGCATCTCATGCTCGTCCATGAGCAGGCGCATCAGCTCGGCCACGGCGATCGCCGGATGGGTGTCGTTGAGCTGGGCGACGAACTTCTCGTGGAAGGTGTCCAGCGGGCCGACGGTGTTCAGATGCAGCCGAATCATGTCCTGGATCGAGCAGGACACGAAGAAATACTGTTGCTTTAGACGCAGCTCCTTGCCGGCCTCGGGGTCGTCGTTCGGGTAGAGGACCTTCGAGATGGTCTCGGCCTCGATCTTGGCGTGGACCGCACCGTAATAGTCCCCGACATTGAAGACCTGGAAGTCGAACGATTCGGGTGCCTCCGCTTTCCACAGACGCAGCAGATTCACGTTCTCGACCCCGTAGCCCAGGACCGGGGTGTCGAACGCGACGCCGCTGATGACCATGTCCGGAACCCATCGAGCCCGCGGGTGGCCTGCATGATCGCGATCGTGCTCGGTGTGGCCGCCGTACATGACCGGGAAGCTGATCTTGGGTCGCGGGATCTCCCAGGGGTTGCCGTTGCGCAGCCAGGTGTCGCTGCGCTCGACCTGCCAGCCGTCATCGATGATCTGGTCGAAGATCCCGAACTCGTAGCGAATCCCGTAGCCGATCGCCGGGATCTGGACCGTTGCCAGCGAATCCATATAGCAGGCGGCCAGCCGACCCAGTCCGCCGTTGCCCAGACCCGGCTCCTCCTCTTCCTCCAGGATGGCGTTGAAGTCGAGATCCAGCTCCTCGCCCGCGCGCTGGGCGACCTCCGCGATCCCGAGATTCACCAGATTGTTGGCCAGATGCGGTCCGAGCAGATACTCGGCCGAGAGATAACAGACCGTGCGCGCATGGGAGGTCTTATAGATCTGGGCGGACTTCACCCAACGGTCCAGCATGCGATCGCGCACCGTGAAGGCGGCGGCCATATAGAGGTCGTGGGGCGTGGCGACCTCGCGGAAACGCCCCTGGATATAAAAGAGATTATCGATGTAGGCCTGCTTCAGAGACGCCTTCGACATGCCCGTGCGGGTGTGCTCGTGAGTCGTGCCCCGGGCCTCGGTTGGGGTCTCGGCCGGGGCCTCGGGGTCGTCGGCGACTGCTACTGCTGTGTTCATGGCGGCGTCTCGTCGGCAGGGCGGCGGTTGGGACTTAAACCGCGCCCGGCGCGGTATGCGCTGTTTTTGATGGGGTCGGCCCGGCAGGATTGACGTCCGCTGGAGCCGGAGCGGTTTAAGATAATTAAAAATTTTTTATTTTTAAACCGCGTCCCCGCTAAGGGCCGTGGATGCACCAGATCTCGAGCTCACTCGAAAAAAGCATCTCGCTCTCGACGCGGTTTAAAAGGGCCAAATCCAGTCGTCGACATCGGGCTTGTCGATCCCGTGCTCGTGCGCGTCGTTCCTGCAGTCGATCTGCATGTCGCGCAGCCTCTCCTTCACATGCGCACCCGCGACCTGCAGGCGCGGGACCCGGTTGATGACGTCGATGGCCAGGCTGAAGCGGTCGATCTCGTTCTCGATGGCGAGCTCCAGCGGCGTGTTGATATTGCCCTTTTCCTTGTAGCCGCGCACGTGCAGGTTCGTGTGGTTGGTGCGGCGATAGGCGAGGCGATGGATCAGCCAGGGATAGCCGTGGAAGTTGAAGATCACCGGTCGGTCTTTGGTGAAGAGGCTGTCGAAGTCGGCGTCGGAGAGGCCATGCGGGTGCTCCCCCGCGGGCTGCATCCGGAAGAGATCCACGACATTGATGAAGCGCAGTCGGATGTCGGGAAAGTGCTCGCGCAGCAGGGCGGTGGCGGCCAGCGCCTCCTTGGTGGGGATGTCTCCGCAGCCGACCATGACGGCGTCTGGCTCGACACCCTGGTCGTTGCTCGCCCAATCCCAGATGCCGATGCCCTTGGTGCAGTGCTTGATGGCGGCGTCCATGTCCAAATACTGAAGATGGTTCTGCTTGTCGGCCACGATCACGTTGATGTCGTCGCGGCTCTGCAGGCAGTGGTCGACCGTGGAGAGCAGGGTGTTGACGTCCGGGGGCAGATAGATGCGGGTGACCTCCGGATTCTTGTTGACCACGACATCCAGAAAGCCCGGGTCCTGATGGGTGAAGCCGTTGTGGTCCTGGCGCCAGACGGTCGAGGTGATCAAGAGGTTCAGAGAGGAGATACGCGCCCGCCACGGGATCTCCTCGCAGATCGCCAGCCACTTGGCGTGCTGGTTGTACATGCTGTCGATGACATGGACGAATGCCTCGTAGGTCGCGAAGAAGCCGTGCCGACCGGTCAGAACACAGCCCTCGTATCAGCCCTCCAAGGTGTGCTCGGAGAGCATCTCGAGGACGCGGCCGTCGGGCGCGAGCTCGCCGCCTTGCGCGTCTTCCTCTTTGTATTCGCAGAGCCAGGGCTTCTTGGAGACCTCGTAGATGGCATCGAGCTTGTTGGAGGTGTTCGCGTCCGGGCCGAATACCCGGAAGTTGTCCATGTTCTTGGCCATGACATCGCGCAGCAGCTCGCCCGTCGGCTTGGTGTTCATGGCGCGGATCTTCCCCGGTTCGACGACATCCAAGGCGTAGTCGCGAAAGTCGGGCATCCGCAGGGCACGACGCAGCAGACCGCCGTGCCCTGCGGATTTGCGCTCATGCGCAGCGTCCCCTCCGGGGCCAGCGCGCGCAGCTCCGGGATCAGCCGACCCGCGCCGTCGAACAGTTCCTCGGGCTTGTAGCTGCGCAGCCAGGATTCGAGCTGTTTGAGATGCGCCGGGTTGTCGTGCATGCCCGAGAGCGGCACCTGATGGGCGCGCCAGAAGCCCTCGACCTTCTTGCCGTCGACCTGCGCGGGTCCGGTCCAGCCCTTGGGGGTGCGCAGCACGATCATCGGCCAATGGCAGCGCTCCGCCTTGCCGCTCGTGCGGGCCTCCTGCTGAAAGGCGCGGATCCGGGCGAGACAGGCATCCAGGGTGGCCGCCATGGTTTGGTGCATCGTCATGAGGTCGTCGCCCTCGACGAAGTAGGGCGTCCAGCCGTAGCCGCGCATCAGCTCGGCAAGCTCCTCGCGCGGGATGCGTGCGAGCAGGGTGGGGTTGTTGATCTTGTAGCCGTTCAGATGGAGGATCGGCAGCACCGCGCCGTCGCGGATGGGGTTTAAGAATTTGCTTGAATGCCAGGAGGTCGCGAGCGGGCCGGTCTCGGCCTCGCCGTCGCCGACCGCCACGGCGACCAAGGAGAAGCCGGGGCTCGCACCCCAATGACCGAGCAGACGTTTCTTCAGATGGATCTCGGCGAGCGGCTCGCGCAGCAGCGGGTTGTCCCGAAGATAGATCATGCCGGCAGCGAGGTCGTTGCAGGCGCGCCAATAGGCGTCGATCTTGGTCAGAAGATCGTGGGACAGCGGATTGGCGTCGATCTCGGTCGTGGAGAGGCGGCTCGTCGTCGTAGGGTGCTCCGGTGTGTCCTTCGGCGGTCGTCTGAGAATAGTAAAAGACGCGGATGAAGGCGAGGTGACGGGGAGCGGTGGATCTCCGGTGAACGACGGTTGCAGCGACGTGATCCCTGCGACCTCCAATGGCTTGCGGCATGCGCAACGGAGGACATCGAATGGACGGCAATTCACTGAAGGCGATTGAGTTTTACGGCTTCATGGCGCTTGCCGCCTGGCTGGTCTACTCCCAATTCATCGCCGCTCGACGGGATCGGAATCGCTCGGAGGACAGCTCGTCGAACGAGGAGCCGCATGACAGCGACGAGCCGCCGCACAGCTGATGCGTCGGCCGCCGAGGGCTCGATTCGACGGGGACAAGCTCAGCGATCGTGGCGCTTGATGGCCGCGCGCAGCGACTGCAGCGCGGCCGTGGCCATGTCGCGTAGGTGGTTGGCGGCGTCGCCGACCTCGGTGTCGGAGAGGCTGCGCCGCGATCCGGCTTGCGACGCGCCGGTCGCCTGCTCCCCCGAGACGGCCCCGTGGCCCGTTGCGCTCGGCCGCACCGTCACTGCGGGGAGCGATTGTCTCAGCTCCTCGACGATCTCGGAGCGCTGGCGCGCGAGCGATGCGGCGACGCGATCCCCGATCAGGTCCGGGAGGATCTCGCGCATCAGGCGCGCCTCGAGATCCCGGAGATCCTGCTGGCTGGCCCCGGGCGGTGCGGCGGCGCTCGCGGCATGCTCCTCGGCGAGTCTGGCCTCGACGACGTGGCGTGCCTCGGCGATCGAGATCTCGGTGAGATCGCGCCGCAGGGACTCCACGAGGATCGTCAAGCGTTTGTTGACGCCCGCCTCCAGTCGCTCCTCGATCAACGCGACCAGCTCGGCCTCGCTCAACGGGCGGGGCGAGGCTGCTGGGGCGGCGACGGGGTTGATGACTTGCGGGATCTGTGTGGCCGCGGCCGCGGCCGGGGTGTCGCTGTCGATCGCCGTGCGCAGGCATTCGATCACCTCGGGGAGCCGCTCGGCGGCGAGCGATTTAGGCAGGACGGTGAGCACGCCCCTCTTGCGGGCCGCCGCGGCGAAGTCGCTGTCCTCCTGCGAGGTACAAAGCACGATCGGGATATGTGCCGTGCGCGGGTCGGCGCGGATGATCTCCAGGGCCTCCAGGCCGTTCAAACCCGGCATGATATGATCCATGAAGATCGCGTCCGGAACCCGGCTTTTGAGAATCTCCAGCGCTGCCTCTGCGGAGTCGGCCGTATCGACCTCGATACCGCAATGCTTCAGCTCGATGCGCAAGGCGTAACGCGTGACTCTGGAGTCGTCGATCAAGAGGATCTTCATAAGGTCGTGACGGGCGGTATCGGTCAGGTGAAAAAACGCCGTCAGTTTACTGGTCGGAGGGGGCAGAGTGCTATGGGCGACCAGATCATGCGCTTCATTCGGTTCGCATCGGCGGAGGCGGTTGCCGAGGAAACTGCACGCCGAATCAGTGCTGCGGCGCGGCGTGCAATCGAGGCACGCGGGCGGTTTCGATGTGTCTTGGCCGGCGGGCGCACCCCGTTGGCCGCTTACGATCGACTGGTCCATCAACCCGAGGACTGGGCGCATTGGCATCTCTTTCTCGGCGACGAGCGCTGTCTTCCGCCCGATGACCCCGAGCGCAACAGCCGCGCGATCGCGCTGGCCCTGACGGAGCGCGTTGCGATTCCGCCGGCCAATCTGCATTGGATCCCGGCCGAGTCGGGGGCAGCGTCGGCGGCCGAGCGCTACGACGCGCTGATCGCAGATCAGATGCCCTTCGACTTGATCCTGCTGGGCATGGGCGAGGACGGTCACACGGCGAGCCTCTTCCCCGGTCATGTGACCCCGACGGACGTACTGGCGTCGCCCGTGCACGAGGCACCTAAACCGCCGCCCGATCGCGTGACCCTGACCCCGTTGGCCCTCGCCGCTGCCCCGGAGCGTCTGATCCTGGTCACGGGTGCGGGCAAGCGCGAGGCCCTTGCGGCCTGGCGTCGCGGTGCTGACCTGCCGGTCGCGCGGGTCGCGGCCCTGGGCAGGACGGATGTGCTGATGGATGCCGACGCCGCGGGGGATTGACCCTGAAGGTCGCGCTTCCCTATCGGGACAGCGCAGAGAATCCGAGACCGTATGAGATCGTCGTCGTTGTCGTAATCGACCATCGAAACGTCCCCGATTACGACAACGACAACGACAACGAATGGTCTCGATACATCTGCCGTGCTTCACGAGCGGCCCCTCGATCCTGAGTCGTGCTCACCTCATCTCGTCATAGCCCTGCGGCGATGGTGCACATCGTTCAGGCGCACTTCCCTTTTGACATTCCACTAGGATAACGACCATGAATCTCGAAATTGTCATCCCGATCGCTCTGCATCAGGTCGCCGGTCTTGTCTGGGTCGGCGGGATGTTCTTCGCCCATTTCGCGCTGCGTCCGACGCTCAAAGAGGCGCTGGATCCGCAGCCCCGCCTGCGCGTCGCGCTTGGTGTCTTTGAGCGCTTCTTCCCCTGGGTCTGGGTCTCGATTGCGGTTCTGTGGCTGAGCGGACTCTGGGTGTTCCTCGGCGTGTCGGGCGGCACGGCCGGTCTCCATGTCCATGCCATGATGGGCATTGCGCTGATCATGACGCTGATCTTCACGCTGATCTATTTCCTCCCGTTCCGCCGGATGCAGGGCAGCGTCGCCGCGGCCGATTGGCCGAAAGCCGCTTCCGCATTCGGGTGGATCCGCGGGTTGATGGCCGTCAATCTGGGCCTGGGTTTGGCGACTGTGGTGATCGCCGCCGCGGGGCCGGCCTTGATCGGTCTCTAAGGAACGATGCAAATCAAAATGATCCGGCGCCGACACCGTGACGATGGTCCCATCGGGTCGGGTTGCTCCATCGAGCACGATCTTTCAGTCGATCACGCTGCCGGTGGCGAGTTGCATGAGCTGATACTCCGGTTTGGGGCGTAGATGGCATCGGCGTGTCATGCCGTTCTGTCGAGAATGTCGATGTGGAGAGCCTTGGTACTCCACAAAAAAGGCCGCATTTCGCGGCCTTTTTCTGCGTTCCCAGACAATCGCCTCAGGCGATCTTGATCTCCATTTGCTCACCCGACTCTGGATCGGTCAGATGCACCGCGCAGGCGATGCAGGGATCGAAGGAATGGATGGTGCGCAGGATCTCGATCGGCTGCTTCACATCGAACAACTGATGGTTGTCCTGAAGCGCGGCCTCGTAGGCACCGGGCTGGCTGCTTGGGTCGCGGGGGCCGGCGTTCCAGGTGGAGGGCACAACCGCCTGGTAGTTGGCGATCTTGCCGTCCTTGATCACGATCCAGTGACCGAGCGCGCCGCGCGGGGCTTCCATGTAACCGGCGCCACGGGCCTCGGCGGGCCAACTCGACGGCTCCCAGAGGGTCTCGTTGAAGGTGCGGCTGTCGCCGCCCTTGATGTTGGCGATCAGCTGGTTGTACCAGCCCTGCGCGGTGTCGGTCAGGATCTTGGTTTCCAGGGTCCTGGCCGCAGTGCGTCCGAGCGTGGAGTACAAGGCGCGCACGGGTAGATCGAGCGTGGTCAGGGTCATCTCGACCAGCTCTTTGGTCTGCTCGTGGCCGCTGGCATAGAGCAGGAGCACGCGGGCGAGCGGTCCGACCTCCATGGCGTGACCCTTCCAGCGCGGGGCCTTCATCCAGGAATAGCCGTCGTTTACGTCGAGCTGGGTATAGGGCGGTTTCACGCCGCCGCGTGCGTCGTATTCCAGGTTGGTCTCGCCGTCGTAAGGGTGGAGCCCCTTGTCGTTGCCGCCCGAATACTCGTACCAGGAGTGGGCCACGTATTCCTGAATCTGCCCCTGGTCGTGCAGGTCGATCTCGTGGATAGTGCTGAGATCCCGGTTGAGGATGACGCCGCGCGGGAACAGGAACTGCGCCGGATCCATGGTCCCGGTGGCCGGCAGGTCGCCGTAGCTCATGAAGTTGCCCAGGCCCTCGCCGCGCTCGCCCCAGTCCTTGTAGAAGCTCGCGATCGCCAGGGTGTCCGGGACATAGACCTGATCAACGAAGGTCTGCATGGAGTGCAGGATCTGCTGCACCTCGGCAAGCCGTTTGGCGTTGATCGCCGAGTCCGAGTCGATGTCGATCGGGGAGGGCACGCCGCCGACGACGAAGTTCGGATGCGGGTTCTTGCCGCCGAAGATGGCGTGCAGACGCGCGACATCGCGCTGCCAGGCCAGCGCCTCCAGATAATGCGCGACCGCCATGAGGTTGGCCTCGGGCGGCAGCTTGTAGGCCGGATGGCCCCAGTAGCCGTTGGCGAATATGCCGAGCTGGCCGGATTCCACGAAGGTCTTGATGCGCTTCTGGGTGTCGGCGAAATAGCCCGGCGAGGACTTGGGCCAGCTGCTGATGGATTGCGCCAGATCCGAGGTCGCCTTGGGATCCGCGCTCAGGCAGCTGACCACGTCGACCCAGTCGAGCGCGTGCAGATGATAGAAGTGCATCACATGATCATGCACGAACTGCGAGCTGATCATGAGGTTGCGGATCAGCTGGGCGTTGGGCGGCAGCTCGATCTTGAGCGCGTCCTCCACCGAGCGCACGGAGGCAATGCCGTGCACCAGGGTGCAGACGCCGCAGATGCGTTGGGCGAAGGCCCAGGCATCGCGCGGGTCGCGGCCCTTCAAGATGGTTTCCAGCCCGCGGACCGAGGTCCCGGAGCTGTAGGCTTGGGCGATGTTCTCCCCGTCCATCTGGGCCTCGATACGCAGATGGCCCTCGATGCGGGTGACGGGATCGACGACGATGCGTTCGCTCATGTCAGTTCTTCTCCACCAGGTGCTCGGCGATCATCTCGGTGAGACCGACCACCGGGATCTCCATATTGAATTCCTCCAGACCCTCTTCGAGCTGGGTCCGGCAGGTGGCGCACATGGTGACCATGCGTTCCGGATTGACCTCCTCGATCTGCACCTTTTTTCGCTTGAAGGCGGCCATCTTCAGCGGCTCGGCACGCTCGTTGGAGCTCACCCCGCCGCCGGCACCGCAGCACCACTGGAACTTGCCGTGCTCCTTGAGCTCGACGAAGTTCTCGGCGACCAGGTTCATGAGATTGCGCTGCTGCTGGATGACGCCGCTCTTGCGGGCCAGGTTGCAGGGATCGTGCATCGACAGCCGATCGGTCTCCATCCCCTCGGTCTTGATCCGCCCGGCGGCGCGCAGCTCGTCCAAGACCTCGATGATGTGGAAGACCTTGAAGGGATAGGGCCGGCCGATCAGGTTCGGGCCTTCCCAGCGGATCGCCGTAAAGGCATGACCACACTCCGGGCTGATCACCTTCGGCACCTTGAGCGCCTCGGCGGCGGCCACGACGCGCTCGACTAGTTGGGCGGCGATGTCCTTGTTGCCGATTTGGATGCCGGCGTTGGTCGCTTCGAAGCACTGGGTGGAGAGCGTCCAGGTCACCCCGGCATGGTCGAAGATCTTGGTGATGGCTTCGAGATACTCGGGGAAGTTGATGATCTCCATCGAGGAGAGCAGCACCAGATACTCGGCGCCCTCCTTGTCGACCGGGACCTCGAGTCCGCTGCTGGTCTGCACATGGTTGATCTGCACCGCCAGCGTCTTCCATTGCAGGCCCATCGGGCTGCCGGTCTGGATGGCGCGCACGGAGGCGGCGATGAGTCCTTCGGGCGCATGTCCGGCCTGGACCATGCCTTCGCGGGACTTGCGGATCATCAGCGCCAGATCGTTGCCGACCGGGCACACCATGGAGCAGCGACCGCACATCGAGCAGGAGTCGTAGAGCAGCTCCTCCCATTCGGCCAGCATCTCGTCGGTCACCTTCTGCTGCAGGCCGAACATGCCCTTAATCTTGCCCCAGAGCGTGAAGTCGTTTTCCCAGACGCGGCGCAGCGGCTCCAGCTTGAGGATCGGCGTGTATTTGGGATCGCCCGTTTCTAGATAGAAGGGACAGGCTTGGGCGCAGATGCCGCAATGCACGCAGCTCGAAAAGAAAGCGGCGACGGGCCCGTCGACCTCGGCGCGAAAGGCCGCGAGACCCCGTTCAAGTGTCAGCTTGCTCTCAATTTGGCTCATGACTGAACCCCCTTACGGCCGAATGCGGCCCCGTTGTACCAGCGTGCGATGAAGGTCGTGAAGATGTGCGTCAGCTTGGTGAAGGGCAGCAGGATCAGCATGATCTCGGCCGAGAGGATGTGCATGCCCAGGACCAGCGGATAGGGGTTGACCAGCCGGTAATAGGCCAGCCAGCCGGTCAGCACCACCGCGAAGACCACGGCCCAGACCAGATAGTCCTCGACCGTGCTGATGCGCTTCTTCACCGGATGCGTCATGCGATGCACGAGTGTTGCGATCAGCGCGACCAGGGTCACCGAGGTCACCAGACTGATCACCGGGTTGGGCAACGCCGGCCAGGACAGACCGGTCAGGCTCTCGATCAGCGCGATGTGCGGCAGGAAGAGCAGCAGCGCGATCAGGAAGCCGATGTGCCAGACCCAGCCCACGACCACGTTGAAGGGCGCGCGCTGGAAGGTGCCCGGATCCGCGACGGTGCGGGTGAATATGGTCCGCAGACCCGGACCCCACTCACCGGCGCGTGCCTCGGCGAAGTTCTTGGCGCGTCCGAGCATGAAGATCTCGGCGATGCGCACCAGCAAACCGATCGCGAAGATGGCGATCGCGATGTTGAACATCGGACCCTTGGTCCACAGCAGAAACTCCATCGAGCCGCTCATAGCTTGGCCTCCAATTCTTCGACCGTGACGGGCTGACGATGGGAGACCGCGGTCTTGGTCTGTTTCTTGGCCAATGCCGCGACGGCACCGCCGACCACGGCACCTGCAGCACCGGCCGCCAGCACGTTCATCCCGGAGGCCGAGGTCGGCACCGAGACGGCGTTGTAGAAACCGCCCGCATCCCAGAACTTCGGCTCGGAGCAGCCCAGACAGGGATGCCCGGCCTCGACCGGCCAACTGGTGCCGTCGTTCCAGCGCATGGTCGCGCAGGCGTTGTAGGTGGTCGGGCCCTTGCAGCCGAGCTCGTAGAGACACCAGCCCAGACGTGCGCCTTCATCGTCGAAGGTCTTGGCGAAGAGCCCCTTGTCATAGAAGGGTCGGCGATAGCAGCGGTCATGGATCGACTGACCGAAGAAGGCCATCGGACGGTTGTAGGCGTCGAGCTCGGGCAGACGCCCGAAGGTGAGGTAGTGGGCGATGACACCCGTGATCACCATCGGGATCGGCGGACAGCCCGAGACGTTGATGACCGGCTTGTTCTTGACCAGATCCATCACCGACATGGCGCCCGTCGGGTTGGGGTTGGCCGCAGGCAGACCGCCGAAGGTCGCACAGGAGCCGACCGCGATGACGGCGGCGGCGTTCTCCACCGTCTCCATCAGCATGGCGTAGTTGCTGTGACCGGCGACGGTCGAGTAACCCGGGTTGGAGTCCGGACCCGGGATGGAGCCGTCGACGATGACCAGATATTCGCCCGGATTTGCCGCCATCGCCTGCTCGCGCGCATGCTCGGCGGCATCGCCGGCCGCGGCCTGCAGGGTATGGTGATAATCCAGCGAGATGACGTCGAGGATCAGATCCTCGACCGTGGGGGCATGGCTGCGGGTCAGCGACTCGGTACAGCTGGTGCATTCCTGGAACGACAGCCAGATGACCGACGGGCGCTTGGCCTTCTCCAGCGCTGCGGCGATCGCCGGCGCCATGCTCGGCGGAAGGGCCATCATCGAGGCGGTTGCGGCACAGAACTTCAGGAAGCCGCGGCGCGAGACGCCACGTTCGCGAAGGCTCTCGCCGAGTGTTTTCTCAGTGGGGTTGCGGGCAGCCATAGTCCCTCCTTCAGATGTCAGGACGCGAGAGGCGGGGCGCTCCGGCCCGGGTTCAAGCGGGCGTCGAGCGCGGCGATCGCGTCGTTCAGATCCTGCGGCTGCGGACACAGGATCTCGGGAACGGTCGCGATCTCGAGATGCAGGGCGAGGCGATGTGCCTCGGAATTCAGATAGTCCACCAGCCAGACCCCGGGGATGGCGGTCTCCTGGACGCGTGTCGGACCCATGGCCTCGACACTGGCCTGGACCTCGCCGGTGCCCAGCACGGACAGCAAGCGCTCCAGGTCACCCGGACCGAACGGCATCGCCTTCAGATCGATCTTGGTGGTCTCCCCCGTACTGACGAGACGTGCCAAGGCATGGCGGACTTCATGCAGGACGGGCTCGGCGTTGCCGTACCATTGGGGATGCGGATCGCCCTCGGGCGCGGCCGAGCTGTTTTCGACGACGACGGGAATCTGATCCAGCAATGACATTTGGCACACCTCGACCTGTCCGTTTGGGATTCTAGGCGCTTTGCCGCCGACCTGATTTGATGCAGCGCAGCTCATTAGCACGTTAGCAAGCTCGAATAATCCGAACCGCGTCTCTGTGGCGCGTCCGGGCGTCTGCGGGAGTTCGAACGCGAGCGAATTCCGAGACGCTCCGCTGTGACGCGGTTCGGATGGGAAAGACAACCGGGGCCGATCCCGCCCAAAAACATCGGATACCGCGCCGAGCGCGGTTTAAGCCAGCACGCCCGCCATCAGCTGCATGCTGATGCAGTGCAGGCTGCCGCCTTGGCGGATCAGCGGCCGGCAGTCGACGGCCAAGACGGCGCGGTCCGGGAAGAGCTGGCCCAGGGTTTCCCGCGCCTCCGTGTCGGCGGGCGTGTCGTAGGTCGGCACAAGCACGGCGCCGTTGATGAGGAGAAAGTTCGCATAGCCCGCCGGGAGGCGCTCGCCGTCGCCGTTCAGTACGGGTGCGGGGGTCGGCAAGTGCACCAAACGGTAAGGATTGCCGTCCGGGTCGCGCAAGGCCCGAAGCTCCTGCTCCATCGCCTGAAGCTCGGCGTAGTCCGCATCGTTCGGGTCGGTACAGCGGGCGTAGCAGAGTGTGTCGGGGGCGCAGAAGCGGACCAGGGTGTCGATGTGCCCGTCGGTGTCGTCGCCGCTGATGGCGCCGTGCTCGAGCCACAGGAAACGGCGGATGCCGAGACGCTCGGCGAGCGTCCGCTCGATCGCATCGCGCGACAGGCCCGGGTTGCGGAGCGGGTCGACCAATGTTCGGGTGACCGCAAGCAACGTACCCCGGCCATCGGTCTCGATCGCACCGCCTTCAAGGACCAGGTCGGCGGGCTCGAGCGCCGTCTCGCCGAAGAGGCCGCTCCCGTGCAGCGTCCCGGTGATGCGGTCGTCCCGATCCGCGGCGAATTTCCCGCCCCAGCCGTTGAATCGGAAATCGAGCAGGAGCGGTTCTCCCGCGTCGGTGCGTACGCCGATCGGTCCGTGATCGCGCGCCCAGGTGTCGTTGCTCGGGGCGAGACCGAAACGCTGGCTCGCGGGAGCGGCACCGGCAGCTGCGAGGCGCGCACGGACGGCCGCGGCGTGCTCGGCGTGCCGGCAGACGTTCAGCACCGGCTCGTAGCGCCCGATCAGGGCGGCGAGGTTGGCATAGAGTTGTTCGACCCGACCCAGCTGATCGGCCCAGTCGGTGTCCTCGTGTGGCCAGGTGAGCATGATCCCGCTTTGGGGCTCCCACTCGGCAGGGAATCGGCGCATGGCAGGCCTTTTCGTCGGGTTGTCGATGCGCCTATTGTATGCCGCGCGCGCCGTCACCCCCAGTCGAGTGCTTGCGACCAGAATCGGGTTTCGGCCTCGATCCCGACCCCTGCGTCCTCGACATGAACCACCATCCCGTCGATGACCCGCGGCGAGACGCCGTGCGGATGGATGTGCACCTGAATGAACTGATGGCGCGCGAGGGTCTCGGTCGTTTCGAGAAAGAGCCCGCCTGCACTGAAGTTTCGGATTCGGCACGGAGCCGGGCGGTGCCTGCCGATTACGGCGAGGGTGGCGGGGATATCGATCTCGGTTCGATGATGCCATCGGCGCTCCATCCTTTCGAGTCCTCCTCTTCTCTTTATGGTTCGTAAGGGAGCGGTGCAGAAATTCCGAGACCGTCCGAGATCGTTGTCGTTGTCGTTGTCGTAGTCGTATCGACGGTCGATTACGACAACGACAACGATTGGATTCGGTGCTCGACGGATTTCTGATGCGTTATTAAAGATTTACGATCGCAGCCGGCACGCGAGCGTCAAGCGGACCAGATCCGCGGTCGAGTGGACCTCGAGCTTGCGCATCAGGTTGGCGCGATGTGTCTCGACCGTTCGGACACTGAGGTCGAGCGAGCCGGCAATCGCCTTGTTGGTTCTCCCGTTGACGATCGCCTCGAGCACCTCGCGCTCCTTGGCGGTGAGCTGCTCGAGTCGCTCGGCAATGATCCGCGGGTCGCCGATCTCGGCGCGGAAGCGTTCGTCCGCGGCAAGCGCCTTGCGCACGCGCTGCAGGAGATCCTGGTGATTGACCGGTTTCTGAATGAAATCGACGGCACCGGACTGCATCGCCTTGACCGCCATCGGCACATCGGCGTGTCCGCTGATCATGATCACGGGCAAGCCGATGCGGTGCGTGCGCAGGACCTCGAGCAGCTCGAGCCCGTCCATCTCCGGCATCCGCACATCCAGGACCAAACAGCCCGGACCCTCGCAACCCGGATCGCCGAAAAACTCGGCCGCCGATCCGAAGACCTCGACCGGCATGGAGACCGATTCGAAGAGCCAGCGCAGCGACTGGCGCACGTCCTCGTCGTCGTCGATCACGAACACGGTCGATCTCGGGCTCATTGCGGGTCTCCGATGGCTGTTTCGGGCGGGCCATCGAGCGGGCGATCGGCCGAGCTCGCGGACGACATCGTGGGCGAGCGGTCGGTCGAAGTGATCGGGAGATGCCCGGGCAGCGTGAAGGTAAAGACCGCACCGCCACCGGGACGTGGCTTGGCCCAGATGCGCCCGCCGTAGGACTCGACGATGGTTCGGCTCATCGAAAGCCCGATACCCGTACCGCCTTCCTTGGTCGTGTAGAAGGGATCGAACAGACGGCTCGGGTCGGTCTGGTCCAGACCGACCCCCCGGTCGCTGACGGCGACACGCACCTGATCCGCGCCGACGCGCTCGATCGTCACACCCAAGCGGCGGCAGGTGGACGGTATCTCGCGCATCGCCTCCATGCCGTTGATCAGGAGGTTGATCAAGACTTGCTCGATCTCCACCGCATCACCGCTGGCAAAAGGCACGTCGGCACCGACCCGAATCTCGACCTTCACGGCGTTCGTCCTGAGCTCCGGCGCAATCATGCCGACGGCCGCTCGGCTGATGGCCCCCAGGTCGATCGCTCGGGGCGCGCTGGCATGCTGCCTGGAAAAATCCCGAATCCGCTCGATGATCCGACCCGCACGCGCGGCGAGTCTGGAGATCTCGCGCAGTGCAAGACGCAGCGGCTCGATCTCGCCCGGCGCGCTGTCGATGCGCTCGAGTGCACCGCCGGCATAGGTGCTGATACCCATGAGTGGTTGGGCGACCTCATGGGCAATGGCGCTCGACATCTCGCCCATGGTGCCGATCCGCCCGACCCTGAAAAGTGCGTGACGGTGTTTGGATTCGCGCTCTTCAAGCAGCTTGCGGGCGCTGATGTCCTCGATGACGCCGATGAAATAGCATAGGCCGCCCGTCGAATCACGCACGGGGGCCATCGTCAGGTTGCACCAGATGGGCTGGCCCGATTTGCCGATATGTCGCAGCTCCAGGCTTTCGCCCTCGCCCTCTCCCTCGCCCGCTCCCTCGACGTGGTCCCGGTCGCAGCTCATGCCCTCGCCGATCCTCGCCATATACCGCATCAATCCATCGCGATCCTCCGGGTGTGCGAGAGCGCGACAGGTTCGGGCGAGCAGCTCCTCTTGCGTGTAGCCGAGGATGTCGCAGAGCTTGCGGTTGACCCGGAGAAAGAAGCCCTGTCGGTCGAGGTGACAGATACCGACCGCCGCTTGCTCGAAGGTCGCGCGAAAACGCTCCTCGCTCTCGGTGAGCGCGCGCCGCACCGCGAGGATGTCGAGGATGTCCGCGAGCCGTCCGGCGAGCGCCCGCGTCAGGGTCAGATCGTCCTCGCTCCAGGTGCGCTCGGCGCGACACATATGTAGGCCGAGCAGCGAGGGCCGATCACCCTCGGGGCGCACGGCGATGACGAGGCGCGAGCGCGGCGCGAAGCCGCCGCCGAGGATCGGGACGGCGCCCGGCTCTGGATCCTGTACCGGATCGGAGGCGTTCAGCGCCGAGCGGATCAGGCTCCGCAGCGCGCCATCCGTCGGGATGCTGCGGTTGTTCAGGTGTTCGCCCGGGCAGCCCGGAACGGCGACCTCCGCCAGAATTCGGACCTCGGTCGCGTCGGGATTGCACGGATACAGCAGCCAGGCGCGATCCACCCGCAGGAGATCCTGCACGACCCGCAAGAGGGCGTTCAACACCGCCTGCGGCTCGAACTCGGCCGTCACCGCGGCCGACAGTCGCTCGAGTCCGCTGACCAGCCGATGTCGCGACTCCGCCGCGGCTGCCGCGATGTCGCGTTGCCTGCGTTCATGCTCGGCCCGCTTACGCTCGGTGATGTCCGAGAGAATGACGCGGATTTGCGCCGGGCTGCTCCCGGCCTCGAGTCGGCTTTCGAGCATCAGCGTTTGCGGCTCCGCACAGATCGCCGCCTTGTCCGGTTTCAACCGCAGCTCGCAGCTCCTGCACGCCTGCGCGACCAACGCGTCGGCAATATGGGCCTTCAGGAGTAAGCGGTCGCCAGGGGCGATGTAAGTGCTGAATGCCCGGCCGATCAAGCGATCTCGCGATTGCCCGAGCAGCTTGGCGCCTGTCAGGTTGATGTTTTGGATCCTGCCGGCGGCGTCGATCGAGAGGTAGCCGACGGGGGCGAAATCATAGAGGTCCGCATAGCGCTCGCGAGACTCCTCCAACACCGCGCGCACCGCCAGCAGCTCGCGGTTCTGCTGCTCGATCTCGATCTGATGGACCTGCAGCTCGTGCACCAGGCGGGTGAGCTCGTCCGACCCGTTGCCTGCGCGCTCGAGCTCCGCCAAGAGCCGCGTCAGGTGCGCACCGATCGCTTGGTCGAATCGTGTCATTGGACCGGCACCTCCATTGTGCGGCCGGCGAGTTGGGTTCCGATGCCGGCGTTCGAGGCTGCTGTGCTCGACACCCGCCCCGGGTGCCGCCGTTCTCCGGTGTGCCGTTGCGTTTGGACGTTGGCGCTGCGCCTGCGTGCGACGCCGTCCACGATCGACCTCCGAGGCTCGGCACAGCAGGAGAGACTGGCGAGAACGCACGATACACACCTTTATTCTAGAAGATCGCGCGGCATCCCGTGATAGTTACATCAAAAACGGCTGCAAGGTTGCGCTGTGGAGGTCCAGGCCGTGGATTCGGATCTGCTCCACGCCTTTTTGCTTCAGCTCCCGGGCGACCAGGACCAGTGCCGCAATCCCGGAGTCGAAGATCCGGTCGACGCCGGTCAGGTCGAGCGTGCAGGCGTCGATGCTCTCGTCTACCGCTTGGCCGATCAGCAGCAAGGCAAAGGCGCAGCGCAGATCCAGCGGGCCGTCGATCCGGATGCGCAGGACGCCATCGTCGATCTCGTAGTCGAGATCTGCGGCAGGGGCTGCGATCCCCGGGGTGTGGTGGCCTGTTCGGTCGGCGCCCTGCCGCCCGACATCATGGAATCCGAGTATCCGGATCGCCTGATCGGCCTTGCTCGGCGAGGCCGAGGACGCCGTGCGTGCATGCAGCGAGTCAATTCGTGTCATCGTTATGCTCTCCTCCTGGTCATGGTCTTTTTTTCAGTGCCGTTTCATCTTGCGGCACCCAAGTGCCATCAGGTGAACTACACTCGCGCCTTCACGTCCTGCGTGGCCGGTTTATGGTTGAGCACTCCGGACGAGGTGTTCCGGTTGTTGTCGAATCGTTCCTCAGGCCCAGGTCTTGACGAACCGCATCAGCTCCTCCGGGCCGAGCGGTTGGGTGTAGAGAAAGCCCTGCGCGATCGTGCAGCCGGCCTCCCGCAGGAAATCGGCCTGATTCTGCGTCTCCACGCCCTGCGCGATGACGCGCATGCCCAGCGTCTTGCCCAGCGCGAGGATCGCGCGCGCGATTGCCGCGTCGCCGCTGTCGTCCGGTAGTCCGTCGATCACGGACTTGTCCATCTTCAACTCCCGGATCGGCAGCCGCTTCAGATCCGCGAGCGATGAGGAAAACGCGCCGAAATGATCGATCGCGAACTCGATTCGACGGGTGCCCGGTCGTAGAGTCGGGCATAGCGGTCGCGCGAGGCTTCGAGCGCCCGCTGAGCGTCGCGAAGCTCTCGGTTTTGCTGGGTCAGCTCGATTTGATGGGTCTTCAAATCGTGCATGAGGCGGTGCAGCTCGTCCTCGCTGGCCGCCTTTTCTTGTGAGGTTTCGCCCTCGGGGGCAATGTCCTCCTCCTCGCATGTCATAGGTCTCGACACTGGCTATACTCCGGCGCGTCCCGCACGACGTGGCCGTTACGGTGTGACGTTTGCGATGCGTGGCGTCGATCCGGCGGATCGTCTACATACCGCAAGCTCCGCTGTTCGGCCTGACCGTCGTTTGTCGTCCAGACGTTCTCGCTAAGTCACAAGTATATGAGCGGAAATCGGATTTTTGTATTGTGGCTTCACGCGTGCGGGCTAAGTAGTCTTACGGATCCAGCCCCTGAAGCGATCGGGCGCGTCTGCTTCCGGTGAGTTGACAGGCTGTTGCTGCACCATCTGCCGGCGCGCACCGGCATGGCCTTCGTGCTCATCCAGCATCTGGATCCGGTACATCCCAGCCTCCTGGTCGATCTGCTGGTCGCGGCGACCCGGATGCCGGTGCACGAGGCCGTGGACGGCGAGTTGGTCGAGCCGGATCATGTCTATGTCATCCCGCCGAATTGCTCGCTCGGGCTGCATCATCGGCGGCTGCTCGTCTTGCCGCGCCAGGAGGATCGGGGGCTGCACCTGCCCGTAGACAGCTTCCTGCAAACCCTGGCGGACGACTTGGGCCCGAAGGCCATCGGCGTGGTCTTGTCCGGGACAGGCTCGGACGGGACGCACGGGCTGAAGGCGATCAAGGCGGCCGGCGGAATGACCTTCGCCCAGGACCGACAGAGCGCGGAGCATTACGGGATGCCGGGCAGCGCGATCGCCGCCGGTTGTGTCGACCTGGTGATGGCGCCGCCGGAGATGGCGTGCGAGCTTGCACGCATTGCGCGTCACCCGTACTTGCGCCAATCCTTGCGCAAGATTGCGGACCTCCCCGGCGGCAACGAAGAGGATCTCGGCAAGATCTTCATGATGCTGCGCACGCACACCGGAAACGATTTCAGCTTCTACAAGCGCGACACCATCCTACGGCGGATCAAGCGGCGCATGGCCGTGCATCGGATCGACCGGCTTGCCGAGTATGCGCGCTATCTCCAGTCCCAGCCCGAGGAGGTCGGACGATTGTTCGACGACCTGCTGATCAGCGTGACCGGGTTCTTTCGCGAGCCCGAGGCTTTCGACGCCCTGCGCGAGAAGGTCTTTCCGGTCCTCTTTGCGGAGCCGCACGACGAGCACCCGGTGCGTGTCTGGGTGCCCGGCTGCGCCACCGGCGAGGAGGCCTATTCGATCGCCATCGCCATGATCGACTATCTGGGCGAGCAGGCGGCCGGCACGCGCATCCAGATCTTCGGGACCGACATCGACACCAAGGCGATCGAAAAAGCCCGCGCGGGCCTCTTTGCCGACCCGCTCGTCGCGCACCTGGCACCCGAGCAGCTGAAGCGTTTCTTCGTCAAGGTCGCCGGCGGCTACGAGGTCGCCAAGCGGGTGCGCGATCTGTGCATCTTCGCGGTGCAGAACCTGGTGAAAGACCCGCCCTTCTCCAGGTTGGATCTGGTCTCCTGTCGCAACCTCATGATCTATTTCGGGCCGCCGTTGCAAAAGCAGGCCCTGCAGATCTTCCACTATGCGCTCGAGCCGAATCGGTTTCTGATGTTGGGGTCCTCCGAATCCATCGGGGCACGGGCCGACCTCTTCGCCCTGTTCGACCACAAGAGCAAGATCTATAAGAAGAAATCCAACGTGCCTCGGCTCGAGACCACGCTCATGCCCCGGGCGTTTCAAGCTGCGGGCGATCTCTCGGTCGCCCCCGCCGCGCCGGGTCTGAATGAGCCGGTCGATCTCACCGAAGCAACCGATCGCATGATCCTCAAACACTACGGGCCTCCGGGCGTGGTGGTGTCGAGCGACCTGGATATCCTGCTGTTTCGCGGCGAGACCGGCCGCTATCTGGATCCGATCCCGGGCGCGGCCACTCTGAATCTGCTCAAGCTGGCGCGCCGGGAGCTTGCGGTCGAGCTGCGCGCGGCGATCCGGGAGGCGCGTACGAGCGGCGCGCCCGTCAGCAAGAGCCGCGTCTGGTATCGGCGCAACGGTGCCGATGCGTGGATCGGCCTGCGGGTGCTGCCGATCGACGACGGGGGCGGGCCACCCGATCGGCTGTTGGTGCTGTTCGACGAAACAGAGACCGCCGAGCCGCGTTCGGTCACTGCAACGGTCGCAACGAGCGACGCGCCCGTGCCGGTGGACGAGCGCATCGTGGCGCTGGAGCGCGAGCTGACCTCCACGCGGGACTACCTCCAATCCATCATCACGGAGCAGGAGCGCAACAACGAGCAGCTGAGGTCCGCGAATGAAGAGATCCAGTCCGCCAACGAGGAGCTGCAGAGCACCATCGAGGAGCTGGAGACGGCCAAGGAAGAGTTCCAGTCGACCAACGAGGAGCTGGCGACCGTCAACTGCGAGCTGGAGAATCGCAACCAAGAGCTGGCCGAGGCGAACAGCGATCTCGGCAATCTCCTCGTCAGCGTCGATCTCCCCGTGCTGATCCTGGGGCCGGACCTGCGTATCCGCCAGTTCACGCCGCAGGCCGAGCGGCTCCTGAATCTGATCTCCTCGGATCTCGGCCGGCCCATCGGCAACATCAAGCCGAACATCGAGATTCCCGATCTGGAGGCCCGGGTGCAGGCAGTCGTCGATCGGGTGACGCCCCAGGCGCTCGAGCTTCAGGACGAGGACGGCCACTGGTACTCGGTGCGGATTCGCCCCTACAAGTCCGCGGAGAACCGGATCGAGGGTGCGGTGATCGCCTTCGTCGACATCGACGAGGCGAAGACGTCCGAGGCGCGCCTGCGCAACGCGTTGGAGCAGGTGCAACGGCTCGCGGCCTTAGTGAAGGATGCCGACGATGCCATGACGGTGCAGGGCTTCGACGGGTCCATCCTTGCCTGGAACCCCGCGGCCGAGCGGGCCTACGGTTATCGCGAGAGCGATGCCCTGGCGATGTCGATCGAGCGCCTGATCCCGCCCGAGGCGATGGGGCTCTATCGGACCACGATCGAGCGACTGAAGCGCGGCGAGCGCGTCGAGCCGTTCGAGAGCGAGCGTCTGCACGCAAACGGCCGTCGTGTGCCCGTGCTGATCCATCCCATCGCACTGCTGGACGACCGCGGGATCCCCTACGCGCTTGCGACCACCGAGCGCCCTGCAACCAAGATCGAGACCTAGTGGAGCAGTGCAGAGATCCCGAAGCCTTCCGAGCTCGATCTCGTTGTCGTTGTCGTTGTCGTAATCGCGGTCGTAATCGCGGTCGTATCGACAACGACAACGAACGGGATCGCTTGTCAACTTTACCGGCCTGTCGAAAGGACGAGGCCGGGACGCGGCATCCCGGTTTCCGTCCCACGGTTTTCGGGCGCGCCCGCGGGCTTTGTGGTTAAATCCCGCGCCATGTTCCATCCCATCGCCATCTATGTCGGCCTTCGCTACACGCGAGCGAAACGCCGTAATCATTTCATCTCCTTCATCTCGGGCACCTCGATGGTGGGCATTACGCTCGGCATCGTGGCGCTGATCGTGGTGCTCTCGGTGATGAACGGTTTCCACAAAGAGATACAGGCTCGCATTCTGAGCATGGCCTCGCACGCCACACTCGCCGATCCCTACGGCGGAGGCATCAAGGACTGGCGCGACGTGCTGGAGCGGGTTCGAGCCCATCCGAATGTCGTCGGCGCCGCGCCCTTCGTCGAGGTCCAAGGGATGCTGGTCAACGGCTCGCAGGTGAGCGGCGCCCTGATCCGCGGCATCGTCCCGACCGAGGAAGATCAGGTCGCGGAGCTGCGCCGCGATATGGTCACGGGCTCGGTGGATGATCTCGTCGACGGCGAGTTTCGGATCATCCTCGGACAGGATCTGGCGAACTTCCTGGGCGTGGTGCCCGGAGATAAGGTCACCGTCGTCACGCCGCAGGTGAGCGCGACACCGGTCGGGATCATGCCGCGGCTCAAACGCTTCACCGTGAGCGGCGTCTTCTCGGTCGGCATGGCGGATTACGACCGCAATGCCGCCTTCATGCAGATGGACGATGCGGCCAAGCTGCTGAGCCTGGGCGATGCGGTCTCGGGTGTGCGGCTCAAATTGACCGATATGTGGCTGGCGCCGAAGCTCTCGCGCGATATCGCCTACGAGCTGGACGGGGTCTACCGCGTCCTGGACTGGACGCAGGTCCACAGCAACTTTTTCAGCGCGCTGGCGATGGAGAAGCGGATGATGAGCATCATCCTCTTCCTGATCGTGGCCGTAGCCGCCTTCAACATCGTCTCGACCCTCGTCATGGTCGTCACCGACAAGCAGGCCGACATCGCGGTGCTGCGCACCCTCGGCGCCTCGCCCGCGCGCATCATGGGGATTTTCATGGTGCAGGGCACCGCGATCGGTCTGGTCGGGACGCTGATCGGGATGGTGGCGGGCGTGATCCTGGCGCTCAATGTCGAGACCGTCGTCGCCGGGATCGAGGGGCTCTTCGGGGTTCACTTCCTGGATCCGACCATCTACTACATCAGCGCGCTACCCTCGGACGTGCATCTGGAAGACGTGCTCTTCGTCGGCGGTGCGGCCTTCCTGATGTCCGTGCTCGCGACCATCTACCCGGCCTGGCGCGCAGCCGCGACCCAGCCGGCCGAGGCCCTGCGTTATGAGTGATCTCGAGCCCGTGTTGGAGGTGAAGGGGCTGTCGAAGACCTTCCGCCAGGGTCCGCTGGAGGTCGAGGTGCTGCGCGACGTGGATTTTCGCGTCGGTGCCGGCGAGCGGATCGCCATCGTCGGGGCCTCGGGCTCGGGCAAAAGCACCCTGCTGCATTGCGTCGGCGGCTTGGAGCGCCCGAGCAGCGGGAGCCTGCGCTGGCTCGGTCAGGAGGTCAACCGACTCTCCGAGACTAAGCGCGGCCTGCTGCGCAACAGCCATCTCGGCTT
>NZ_DATITZ010000334.1:0-8996 GCF_035467215.1 Thiocapsa sp.
TCAACGTGGCCAGATCGATCACCAGCTCCGGGTTGAAGCGCTCGGCGTAGGTGAGTGCGTCGCAGAGGATGAGTCGGCCTTCGGCATCCGTGTTGAGGATCTCGATGGACTGACCGGACATGCTGGTCACGATGTCGCCGGGTTTGTTGGCGTCGCCGTCGGGCATGTTCTCGGACGACGGGACGACGCCGACGAGGTTGATCGGCAGGCCCAGCTCGCAGGCCGCGAGGACGGTTCCGAAGACGCCCGCCCCGCCGCACATGTCGTATTTCATCTCGTCCATGTCGGCGGCCGGCTTGATCGAGATGCCTCCGGTGTCGAAGGTGAGGCCCTTGCCGACCAGCACGATCGGCTTGGCGTCGGGTTCGCCGCCGCGGTAGTGCATGACGATCAGCTTGGCCGGCTGGCGACTCCCGCGCGAGACCGAGAGGAGGGCGCCCATCTTGAGCTCCTCCATGTCGGCCTCTTCGAGGATCTCGGTCTCCAGCCGATCGTAACGCTCGCCGAGCTCGACGGCCTTCTCGGCCAGATAGGTCGGTGTGCAGATGTTGCCGGGCAGGTTGCCCAGCTCTTTGGACAGTGCCATGCCGGCCGCGATGGCCGTGCCGTGTTTGATCGCCTGCTCGGCGCGCGGCGCGTCGGCCTTCTCGGAGAGCCAGATCTCAAGTCGCTTCAGCGGTGTCTTGGGTGCCTGTTTGTCGTCTTTTTTGGTCAGGGTATAGCGGTAGGTCTTGTCCTCGGCGGTGGTGACGAGGTCGCGCACGGCGGCATAGAGGTCGAGCCCGTCGGGACCGAGCTCGGGCAAGGTGCAGAGTGCGGCTCCCGCATGGGTCTGCTGGAGTGCCGCAACGGCGCCGATGAGTGCTTTGCGGTAGTTGTCGCGCCCGAACTCCTTATGCTTGCCGCATCCCACGACGAGGACCCGCTCGCTGGCCAGGCCGGGCAGGTCGTAGAGCATGAGTGTGCCGCCGAGTCGACCGTCCATGTCGCCTTTCTTCAACAGCTCGGCCAGGCGCCCGCCGGTGGCGAGATCGAGCGCGGCGGAGGGTCCGGCGAGCTTGCGCCCCTCGAAGATCCCGATCAGGATACAGGGCGTCTTGAGTTGAGCGATCTCGCCGGTCTTGATTCTGAATTCCATCGTCGGACTCCTGTTGGAGGGCCTGGGTGAAAGCGGGTTCTAAACCGCGCCCGGTGCGGTATGCGTCATTTGTCGGATTGGCTCGGTCGCGACGCGGCGCGCTGCCGATGGTCGACCGTTCACGGATCTGGTGCTTTTGATGTCGAATAACGAGTCTACCGGAAGAGACCGCGCGGTCGAAGCCCGTCGACATGGCGGCGCCGCGGGTCGGTTGTCCCGAGCCGGGCCCGCGGTCCGGGCGGCCCTCAGTTGTGCCCGGGGCGTCGCACAAGACCCGACGCCGTGATCATCCTCGAGCGCTATCTCGCGCGGGCCGTCATCGGCGGGACCCTGCTCACGCTCGGGATCCTGCTGCCGCTTCTCGGCTTCTTCATCCTCGCCGACGAGATCGACGCCGTCGGGGTCGATGGTTATGGACTGGCCGATGCGCTGGTCTTCATGGCGTTGAGCCTGCCGCGTTATGCCTACCAAGTCTTTCCCATCGCGACCCTAATCGGCGCCTTGATCGGCCTCGGGGCCTTGGCGAGCCGCTCGGAGTTGGTGGCGATGCGGGCCGCCGGCTTCTCGGTGGCGCGGATCATTCGGGCCGGGCTGCTCGGCGGGGTGATGCTGGCGGCGCTTGCGGTGTTCGTCGGGGAGGTCGTCGCGCCGGTCGCGGAGCAGCGCGGTCTCGAGCTGCGGCGCCAAGCGCTCTCGGGCGACGTGACCCAGCAGACGCCTTACGGCTTCTGGGCGATCGATGATCGTGCCTATGTCAACATCCGCGAGATCGCCTCGCCGACGCGTCTGCGCGACATCTTCATCTACCAGGTGGACGCGGATGCAGGCTCCCTGGTCGCGACCCACGCGGCCGGGGCGCGCTACAGCGAGGCCGGTTGGGTGCTGGAAGACATCGCGCTCAGCCGCGTGAGCGCGGCCGGGGTCGAGGTGGAGCGCATGGAGCGGGCCGAATGGAACTCGATGCTGGATCCCGGGCTGCTCAAGGTCGTGGTGGTGGATCCGCAGGTACTCCCGGTTTGGGGGCTCTATAAATATATCCGCTTCATGACGCTCAACAAGCAGGATGCCGGACCCTACGAGGTCGCGTTTTGGGGCAAGGTGTTGCACCCGGTCCTGACGCTCTCGATGATCTTCGTGGCGATTCCGATCATCCTCGGCTCGGCGCGCACCACGGGACTCGGTCCGCGCATCTTCGTCGGCGTCCTGGTCGGCATCCTCTATTATTTGGTCAGCCGCACCTTTGCATTCGTCGCGCTGCTGTTCGGGCTGGACCCGCTGGTCGCGGCGATCATGCCGCCGCTGTTGTTCATCACCGGGGCCTTGCTCTTGCTGCGTCGGGTGGGCTAGTGGAGCAGTGCAGAGATTCCGAGACCGTCCGAGATCATTTTTCGTTGTCGTTGTCGTTGTCGTCATCGTAGTCGTATCGATAGTCGATAAACGACAACGACAACGAACGGTCTCGACACATCTGCCGTGCTGTACCGGAGACAGCGCATCAGGGTTTCTTTCCGGATCGCAGGAGCATGACCAGCCGAGTCTGCGATTGGCGGTCGTGCCAGGCTAGACCGTCTCGGTCGATCAGGCTCCACCAGAGGCCGAGTCCGGCCGGCAAGAGGCTCAAAACGGCCCAACCGAAGCGCTTGAGCGCGTCGCGCGTGTTCAGGTTCTCGCCGTCGTCGCGGATGACGCGAAACCGCCAGGCGCGCATGCCCAGCGTCTGACCACCGTGGGTCCAGAAGTAGACGTAGAACCCGCAGATCACGATCGCCAGGTAGATCTGCATGAGGGCCAGATGGATCGGGTTCTCGTTCGGCGAGGCGCCCGTGAGGCTCGTGTAGGGGATCACGATCAGCATGACGGCGAACATCAGAACGCCGAGCAAGAGCACGCTGTCATAGAGCAGGGCCCCGATGCGGCGCAGCAGGGAAGGGGTCTTGGCAAGACTGATGTCGAGGTCCATGGTGTCCTTAAACCGCGCTCGGTGCGGTATGCGATGGTTGTGGATGGGATCGGCCCCGGCAGACGTGACGACCGTTGGAGTCGACGCGGTTTAAGATATTAGAAAATATCATTTTAAACCGCGTCTCAGCTGAGGGTTTTGGATGCACCAAACGTTGAGCTTACTCGAAAATGAGCATGTCGCTCTGGACGCGGTTTAATGCGGCTCTCCGTCAAATCCATCCTGTTCGTCCTGTTGCGGCGCGTTCCCATGCCCGTGATCGCGATCCTGGTCGGCCTGGCCGTCGGACTTGCGGTTTGGGGGCTTCTGGACCAAGTACAGAGCCGTCAGGTCGACAAGATCTTTGCGCAGGAGCTGCAGGCGCAGCTCGATCAGCGGGCGCGGGAGAGCCTGATTCGTTTCGACCGTTATCTCTCCAACTACGGGGCGACCACGCGCCTGCTTGCCAACCATCGGCGCCTTTCCGAGTATCTGGAGCCGCTCTTCTGGTTCGAGGACGACGATACCCTACCTGTGGTCTACAAGGAGTTCCGTCCGCACTGGCTTCCGGATTTCTTCGAGCGTGAGGCGCTGAGCTCTCCGAGTCATGTGCTGCTGACCGACCCGCAGGGTCGGGTTCGAGAAGTCTTTCAATCCGGCAACGATCCGCTGCCCGAGGAGATCGCCACCCGGATCCCGACGCGCTTGCTCAACGTGCGGGAGGTGCGCTCCGTCATCGAGCGCTTCGGCGACGGACTCTACTTGCTCAGCAGCGATGCTGTCGAGGATGCCGGCGGTTATGCGATGGGACATTTGGTGGTTCTGGTGCCCGTCGACGACGCCTTTCTGGCCTCGTCCCAACGCGGCGTCTACGTCGGGCGCGCCGCGGTTGCCTTGGTGGACGGCGCCGATCAGCGGATCGTCGCGAGCGTCGACTCCGAGATGCTAACTCCCGGAAGTCTGCTCTCGGACTGGTCCGAGGACTATCTGGTGACCTCCCAGTCCATGGCGGAGTACGAGGGCGCCGATTCCAGCGTGCTGTTTGCGACCTTCGTCCCGCATGCCGCGGTGGAGAAGATGTCGCGCCATGTCCGCATCTTCGAGCGCCGGCAGCGCGGGATCGCCGCCGCGGTCTACATCCTGGTCTTTACCGCAGTCATCTATCTGGTGTCGTCGCGACTGAACGCGGTGCTGAAACGCATGACGCGGTTTTCGCAGCGTGCGCTCGGTATTCCGGAGCCCGGGTTTCATCGCGACGGCAACCAACTGCTCTTGCTCGAGGAATGGATTCAGCATTTCACGCAACTGGTGCTCAAGGCGCGCGAGGAGATGAGCATCAAGCATCAGGCGCAGATGCGCGAGAGCGAGGCGCTCAAGGCGGCCGTGATGGAGGCGTCGCTGGATGCGATCGTGACGCTCGACCACGGCGGTCGGATCATCGAGCTCAATCCGGCCGCCGAGCGGATGCTGGGGCTTGATCGCGGCGAGGCGACGGGGGCCGTTTTTGCCGAACGCTTTCTGCCCGAGATCGCGCGCCCCGCCTTCCAACGACTCCTCGACCGCTCGCGCCACCTGCACCGCGAGCCGCAGGGCCGCGGCGAGCTGGTCGCCCTGCGCTCGGATGGCTCGGAGATCCCGGTGGAGATCTCGATCGTGCCGATCGATCTGGAGTCCGAGCGCTTCTATACGCTCTATATCCACGATATTACGGCGCGCAAGCAGGCCGAGCGCGAGATCAAGAGCCTCGCGCGGTTCGCCAGCGAGAGCCCGAACCCGATCCTGCGGGTCACGGGCGACGGCCTAATCGTCTATGCCAATCGAGCCAGTCGCCCCTTGCTGCAGGCCTGGGGTGCGGACCCGGGCGAGTGCCTGCCGGAGGATTGGCGCGAAGAGATCGCCGTCGCGCTCGACAGCGGCGAGCCCCAAGACCGGGAGCAGGAGATCGCGGGCCAGGTCTATTCGCTGCTGTTCGCGCCCATTCGGGATCTCGGCTATCTCAACATCTATGCCCGTGACATTACCGCGGTGCGCCGTGCCGAGCAGGAGGCTCGTCAACATCAGGCAGAGCTGGTGCATGTGTGCCGACTCAGCACCATGGGCGAGATGGCCACGGGCATGGCGCACGAGCTAAATCAGCCGCTCTCGGCGATCGTCAACTATGCCAACGGCTGCAGTCGTCGCCTGCAGAGCGCGACGTCGAAGACCGAGGACCTGGTCGGTGCCATGAGGCAAATCACGGTGCAGGCGCAACGCGCGAGTGAGATCATCCGTCGCCTGCGTGCCTTGGTCGGCAAGCAGCCGCCGATCCGGACCGATGCCGATCTCAACCATCTGGTGCGGGAGGTGTGCTCGTTCGTCGAGTTCGAGACCACCCGGCTGGCATTGCAGATCGAGCTGGACTCCGGCGCCGATCCGATTCCCGTCAATGTCGACCTGGTCCAGATCGAGCAGGTGCTGTTGAACCTGGTGCGAAACGCGATCGATGTCCTGCAGGAGTCGCCCGAGGAGCTTCGCCGTCTTTGTATCCGGACCCGGGTGGAGGGAGATCAGGCCATCGTCGAGGTCGAAGACACCGGCCCCGGCATCACCGCGGATCGCATCCTGCACCTCTTCCATCCATTCTTTACGACGAAGGAGGGCGGCATGGGCATGGGCTTGGCGATCAGCCAGACCATCGTGGAGAATCACGACGGCCGCATCTGGGCCGAATCCGAGCTCGGAAAAGGCTCGATCTTCTATGTCTCGCTACCGCTCGCGCGGGCCGACACGCCCGAGGCGACGACCGCGCCTGAATCCGAGCTTTTGGAGAGCCTGACATGACCCACGACGCAACCGTCTTCGTCGTCGACGACGACCAAGCCATGCGCACCTCTCTGCAGTGGTTGATTGAATCCACCGGCATGTCGGTCCAGACCTACGAGTCGGCCGACGTCTTTCTCGCGAGCTACTATCCGGGGCGCGCCGGCTGCCTTCTGCTCGACGTGCGGATGCCCGGGATGAGCGGCCTGGAGCTTCAAAGTCACCTGGCGCGCGAGGGTTATCGCTTGCCTGTCATCATGATTACCGGACACGGCGATGTCGCGATGGCGGTCAAGGCCATGAAGGCCGGGGCGGTGGACTTCATCGAGAAGCCGTTTCACGACGAAGACCTGCTGCGCAGCATTCGGCGCGCACTCGATTACGACGAGAGACACCGTGCCGACCAGGCCGCGCGGGCTGCAATTGCGGCGCGGCTTGCCGAGCTGACGCCGCGCGAGCACGAGGTCATGGCGATGGTCACGGACGGCAAATCCAACAAAGACATCGCCGCCGCGCTCGGCGTGAGCGCCAAGACGGTCGAGGCCCACCGTGCGCGTGTCATGGAAAAGATGCGGGCCGACTCGCTTGCCGAGCTGGTTCGGATGGCCCTGATCGCCTCGGCGGAGGGTCCGGCGACACGCTGATTGCGGGGTCGAGCCGGGGTTGAGTTCGGGGTTGAGTTCGGCTTCGAGCCCGTCGAAGTCGGGTTTGCTCGGAAGTCGGCGGAGCCTCAAAATGGCCGATCTTCAATGATTCGCCGGAGTATGCTCGATGTCCGAAAAGGCCCCCTGGATTACCTTCCGACCCGAGCTTAAGGTGCTCGATTGCACTGTTCGCGATGGGGGGCTCGTCAATGCCCACCGGTTCGATGACGACTTCGTCACCGCCATCTATCGTGCCTGTATCGATGCGGGCATCGACTACATGGAGATCGGTTACAAGAACTCGCCGCGCGTCTTCCCGAAAGACAAGTTCGGTCCCTGGCGCCACTGCGACGAGGCCGATCTACGCCGCGTGGTCGGCGACCACGATCCCGAGGCCACGGGACTCAAGCTTGCCGTGATGGCCGATGCCGGAAAGAGCGATTGGCAAACCCAGATCCAGCCGGCGAGCGAGAGTGTGCTCTCGATGATCCGCGTCGCCTTCTACGCCCATCAGGTCTCCGAGGCGGTGGACATGATCCGCCACGCGACCGAGCTCGGGTACGAGACCACGGCCAACCTGATGGCGGTCTCCAACATCACCGAGACCGAGATCGATACCGTGCTCGAGGCCATCGCCGACACGCCCACCAGCACCATGGTGATCGTCGACAGCTTCGGGTATCTCTATCGCGAGCAGATCGACCGGCTCTATCACAAGTACACGGATGCCTTGAAAGGCACCGGCAAAGAGATCGGTATCCACGCCCACAATAATCTCCAGTTGGCCTTCGCCAACACGATCGAGGCCATCATCCTGGGCTGCAACCGGGTCGACTCGACGATCTTCGGCTTCGGTCGCGGTGCCGGAAACTGCCACACCGAGCTGCTGCTCGGTTTCCTGCGCAACCCCAAATTCAACGTCCGCCCCATTATCGAGGTCATCCAGAACCGGATGCTGCCCCTGCGCAAGGAGCTCGATTGGGGTCCGTCGGTCCCCTACAACATTACCGGGCAGCTCAATCAACACCCGCGCTCCGCGATCGAGTGGCGCGAAGGGCCGACGCCGGATGACTATCTGACGTTTTACGATAAGGTCGTCTCGGAGATTTGATGGTTGCCAGTGGGCAGCGGGCAGCCGCCAGCCTTCAGGGAACGGACCAAGCCTGATAGCCGATAGCCAACAGAAGGAGGCAGGAGGCAGGAGGCAGGAGGCAGGAGGCAGGATAAACCCGAACACTGATCCGCATGAATTCCCCCTCAATCCTTGGAGATTGTCATGTCCGACGAAGCGACCTTGACCCTGGGCGACGCGACCTATCGTTTCCCGATCATCGAGGGAACGGAGGGGGAGCGCGCAATCGATATCCGAAACCTGCGCGCTGAAACGGGCCTGATCACCCTTGATCCCGGATTCGGCAATACCGGGAGCTGCCAGAGCGCCATTACCTTCATCGATGGCGAGCAGGGGATCCTGCGCTACCGGGGTATCCCGATCGAGCAGTTCGAGCAGGCGCCGAACTTCGTCGAGGTGGCCTGGCTCCTGATCTTCGGTCACCTGCCCAGTCCGGAGGGATACGACACCTTTGCCGCGGATTTGACCGGGTGCGCCAACCTCGACGAGGGGATGAAGCATCATTTCGAGGGTTTCCCGCGCGCGGCGCCGCCGATGGCCATCCTCTCGGCCATGATCAACGCCCTGTCCTGTTTTCATCCCGAGATCTTCGAGCTTCAGGACAAGGATTCGGTGCGGATCGCCTCGGCCGGGCTGATCAGTAAGATTCGCACCATCGCCGCCTACGCCTATCGTCACTCCAGAGGTCTCCCGTACATCTACCCGGATCCCAAGCTGAGATATGTGCCGAATTTTCTGCACATGATGTTCTCTCAGCCCTTCGAGCAGCACGTCTGCGAGCCGATCGTTCGAGACGCGCTCAACCTGATCCTGTTGCTGCACGCCGATCACGAGCAGAACTGCTCCACTTCGACGGTGCGCATGGTCGGCTCCAGCCAGGCCAACCTCTTCGCCTCTTGTGCGGCGGGCGTCTGTGCTCTGTGGGGTCCGCTGCACGGCGGGGCGAACGTCGCGGTGCTCGAGATGCTCGAGCAGATCCATCAGGGACAGATGACCCCTGACGACTATGTGCGGCTGGCCAAAGACAAGAACAGCAAGGTCCGGTTGATGGGTTTCGGTCACCGGGTCTACCGGAATTTCGACCCGCGTGCACGGATGCTGGCGAACGTCGCGGAGCGGCTCCTGCCGCAGCTCGGCGTGAAGGATCCGCTGCTCGACATCGCGCGGCGCCTCGAGGAGATCGCGCTCGAAGATCCCTACTTTATCGACCGGCAGCTCTATCCCAACGTGGACTTCTACAGCGGCATCATCCTGCGCGCCATCGGCATCCCCGTGGACATGTTCCCGGTCATGTTCGCCATCGGGCGCATGCCCGGATGGATCGCCAACTGGCGCGAGATTGCG
>NZ_DATITZ010000335.1:0-20811 GCF_035467215.1 Thiocapsa sp.
ATAGGTGCCGTCCGAGCTGCCGCCGGACCAGGCGTGGCCGGCGCCGTGCAGGACCCACTGCTCCAGCTGCCCCCGTCCTGCATCGTCGGCGTAGACGCTGCGGGTGTAGTGGATTCCCCCGGCCGATTCGCCCTGACCGAGCGTTTTGCGTAAACGCGCCACCCCCGGCGATCCGGCGATGACCTGATCGGCGTTGACCGGGTTGACCGTGGTGTCGCGATCGCCGTGAAAGACGATGGTCGGGACCAATGGCGCCGTGCCGTCCGACCCTTGGTGCCGATCGCCCGAGGCGTCCGGAGACGATCCGCCCTGGCGCATCGCCGCAAGTGCCGACGGCATGTCGTCGGCGGCCCCGTAAGCCAGCCCGGAATGCACGCCGATCGCGGCATAGAGGTCCGAGTAGGTGGCCCCCATGATCGCCGCAGCGGCCCCGCCGGCGGAGAGTCCGGCGATATAGACGCGATCGGGATCGACCGCGTAGTCGCGAATGATCTCGCGGGTGATGCCCGCAATCAGCGCGGGTTCGCCGCGACCGCGTTGCTGGTTTTCGGGGCTGAACCAGCTCCAGCATTTGCTGGCGCTGGTCGACAGGGACTGCGCCGGATAGGCGACCAGGAACAGCTGCTCTTCGGCCAAGGCATTCATCCGGGTGCCGGCCGCAAAGTCGTCTGGCGACTGGGTGCATCCGTGCAGCATCACCACCAGGGGAAGCGGCTGGCCGCGGTAGCCGCTCGGGATGTAGAGCTTGTAGGCGAGGGTGCCCGCTGAAGCGGTGTAGCGATGTTCCTCGAACCGCGCCCCGTCCGGGAGCGCGACCGGCGCACGGTCGATTGGGAATCCGGTACTTCGATCGGGCAGGCGTCCCGCGAGCCGTTGCTTCATCCGGCCGAGCACGCCGCGCAAGGCTTCGGGGATCTTCGGCACGGCAACGCCGCTCAGATGCCCAGAGGCATGCTCTGCGGTGGCCGGATCGCCATCCGATCCAGGCGCAGTCCAGGCGCCCCCTGTGTGCGGGGCAGGCGGCTGCATGTCGAGTATGCTCGAGGTGCTCCCGGACGTTGTCGGTCCCGCATCGCGAACCGAGCCGGGTGCCGCAGGCGCATCGACCTGAGCGCCGCGCAGCAGGGCCATGGCGTCCTGGAGTCGGCCTTCGCGGGTGAGGCGGGTGACTTCGGCCATGTCGATCTTGGGCAAAGAGGTCATGAGTGTTGGGTCCTGGAGTCGAGAAGATCGGGGCGGGCGCGCCCTGCTGCTGTGCTGTCGGAGACGCGCTTTAAGACGATGTACACAGATATGCCCTCAACATCAAAAATCTGCGATCTCTCCCGTCAATGGAGCATCTCTGGTCACCCGCGGAATAACCGATCGGCATCAGTGCTGAGTCCATCCGGCATGTTGGCGCCCCCAACGTCAGATCGGCCGCCCCGAATACAACCGATTGATCAGATTCACCAAGGTGTAGTGTCCCGCCTGATTGACGGCCAGCTCTTCCCGAGCCTGCACCAGGTGCAACAATAGGACCAGGATCGCGCTTTCGACCAGGGCGACCAGGGTCGTGTAGAAGCTCACGCCCAAGGCGCGGGCGATCTCCCCGAGCGGTTGTGTCTCCGCGCTCGGATCGATCATCGCCAAGGCGAGCGCGATGCCGATCACGGTCCCGATGAAGCCGACGGTGGGGATCAGCCAGACCAGATAGCGCAGCAGGCTGTAGCGCAGGTCCACGCGGTGGGCCATAAGTTCCAGGCTGCTGTTGAGGACGCTGACGGTCTGATCGACCGAGCGGCTGGCCTGGAACTGGAGGATGCACAGATCGATCAGGCCCGGCAGGCAGCCGTGCTCGCCGTCGTGGCGTTGGGCCACCCGAGCGCGCAGGGGCGGAAGATCATGTGATTGCAGCACCACCTCGTAGGCTTGCGGCAGCAGGCCCTCTCCGAGCATCCCCTGCTCGCGCACCGCGATGCGCCAGCGGCAGAAGATCTCGCCGAGACCCAAGAAGGAGATCAGGTGCGTGAGATTCTGGATCGTGAAGGGATAGCGAAAGGGATACCCCGGCGGCGTGACGGCATGATGGTCGAGCCACAAGACCGCGGCCGGGCTGCCTGCGGGCAAGAGAATCGTAAGCAATGCGATGAACAGCATGCCGAGCACCATCGCGAGCGGCAGGATGACGGCTGGCCGCGGCTGCTCCCAAAGGGCTCGAGGCAGACGGGTCATCGGCCGCATTCCGAACAGGCGGCACCGGCGGGTTTGACGCACCCGCAGGCGCAGCGGATCAGACGGCGTCCCCGGGCGAGCGGTGTCGCGTCGCCGAGCGCAGGTGTTGCCGGCATGGCAGACTTCAGATGCAGCGCCTCGATGAGCGCCTTGACCTCGAAGGTCACAGCACCGAAGCGCACCCGGTCAAGCGGCGAGATCAGACTCTGATGAATCCGCCGGGTCTCCCCGTCGGACCCGACCAGGAAGGTGCCGTTGGTGCTCCGACAGTCGGTCAAGAGGAGCTTGCCGTTGTCCAGGAAGGTCAGTTCGGCATGTCGTCCGCTCACCGAGGCGTCCGCCAGCGGCAGATCGCAGTCACGCTCCCGACCGATCGAGAACCGCCGCTCGGGCGCGCTCACACCGGCTCCGGGGTCACGGCGACCGGCGGCGTAACGGGGCGGGTGGCGTCTTGCTCAGGGATCGGCGGCCCGATCTGATCTAGCCCTTGAAGGTTTGGGTGGCCGGTCCGATGAGCGCAACCCACAGAAAGCAGTAGGGATAACGGCGCCGCGTCAATCAATCCTGTCGTGCGGTATCCGCTGAGTTGTCGTCGCCCGCATAGCGGCGAATCAGGGCATCGCCATGCGCCTTGACCTTCGGAATCGCCGCGAGCAGCGCCGGAGTCAAGGCGGCGACCGCCCGAAAGATGTCCGGCATCTGGTCGCTGGCATATTCGTGGGCGATCAGGTTTCTCAGCTCTCGAATGCGTATCAGCTGGCCGGACTCCTCGAACAAACCGCGTTTTTCGGCACGTTGAACGCGGTCCAGCACGCTGTCCCGAGGCGACAACTCCAGGTCGTCGATCAGCCGCAGGACGCGCTGCACCAGCAGGTCGGCGAGCCGCGCAAAACGACTGGTCAGGGACTCCAGACGCTCGAACTCCTCGAGTGACTACACCGGCCGGTCGATCAGCTCGCGCGAGCGATCCAACGAGAACCTCAAATGGGTCGCGGCCAATTCCAGGTTGACCATTTCGTCGCGCAGCCATTGGACCTTATCTGCTTTCATAGGCGTATCCCCGTTTCGACCGCGATGCGTGCCAGTGGACGAGAGGTGTCCGGCTCGATCATCAGATCGATTTTTTGCTCGCCCAAACGCCGATGCAAGCGCGCCAAGAGGTCGAGCTTGGCCATGAAGTCGATCCGGTTCGACAGCACGAGCAGATCGATGTCGCCACCCCTGGCCTGATCGTCGACGCGGGATCCGAAAAGATAAATCTCGGCATCCGGGTCGATCGCGGTAATCGAATCCTGGATCAGTTGATGTTCGATGGGGCTCAAACGCATCGTCGGCGCCTTTTCCGGAGCATTGAGATCACTTGCGGTTTAATTGCGAGGCTGTACAAACCGGCCGAAATTTGCACCTTTGTTGGTCTGTTGTGACGAGTCCGGTTTAGACCCGGTAGAAGCCTCGATACCACTCCACGAACCGCGCCACCCCTTCGCCGACCGGGGTATCCGGGCAGTAGCCGGTGTCGCGGACCAGGTCGGTGACGTCCGCATAGGTGTCCGGGACATCGCCCGGCTGCAGGGGGAGCAGGTTGATCTGCGCCTTGCGACCCAGCGCCTCTTCGAGGAAGGCGATGTAATCCATCAGCTCGACCGGCTTGTTGTTGCCGATGTTGTAGATGCGATAGGGCCCCTGACTGGTTGCGGGATCCGGCTGTGCGCCGGACCAGGTCGGGTCCCCGGTCGGGACACGATCCAGGACACGGATGACGCCTTCTACGATGTCGTCGACGAAGGTGAAGTCGCGACGGTGTTTGCCGTAGTTAAAGACGTCGATCGGCTCGCCGGCAAGGATGGCGCGGGTGAATTTGAAGAGCGCCATGTCCGGCCGTCCCCAGGGGCCGTAGACGGTGAAGAATCGCAGACCGGTGGTCGGGATGCGGTACAGATGGCTGTAGGTGTGCGCCATCAGCTCGTTCGCCTTCTTGCTGGCGGCGTAGAGGCTCAAGGGGTGATCGACGTTGTGATGGATCGAGAAGGGCATGGCGGTGTTGGCCCCGTAGACCGAGCTGCTCGAGGCATAGACCAGATGCTCGACCTCGACATCCCGACAACCTTCCAGGATGTGCGCGAAGCCGACCAGGTTGGTGTTGACGTAGGCCATCGGGTTCTCGAGGGAGTAGCGCACCCCGGCTTGGGCCGCGAGGTGAACGACCCGATCGGGGCGGTGCAGGGCGAAGAGCTCGCGCATGCGTGCACCGTCCTCGATGTCGACGCGCTCGTCGCGGAAGCCTTCGAAGGGGAGGGTGCGTGCGAGTCGTGCCTCCTTAAGCGCCACATCGTAATAGTCGTTCAGATTGTCGATCCCGATCACCTCGTCGCCGCGGGCGAGGAGGCGCAACGAGAGGGCCGAGCCGATAAAGCCGGCGCTGCCGGTCACCATGACTTTCATGCATCTACTCCTTGGTATCGAGCGTTATTCGGCCCAGCCCAGCATCTCGCAGGCGTGGTCGCGGGTGCGCGCCGTGATCTTGGTGCCGCCGAGCATGCGGGCGATCTCGTCGACCCGCGCATCCGGTGCGAGCGTCTCGATGCGGGTGTAGGTCTGGCCGTCGAGGGTCTCCTTGCGGACCCGCAGCTGTTGGTGGGCCTGGGCGGCCACCTGGGGAAGATGGGTCACGCAGAGCACTTGGCGCGAGGTGCCGAGTCGGCGCAGCAGACGCCCGACGATCTCGGCGATCCCGCCGCCGATGCCGACATCCACCTCGTCGAACACCAGGGTCGGGACGCTTCCGCACTCGGCCGTGGCGACCTGAATGCCGAGGCTGATGCGCGAGAGCTCGCCGCCCGAGGCGACCTTCGCGAGCGGCTGCAGCGGTTGGCCCGGGTTGGCGCTGACCAGGAAGGCGATGCGCTCCAGGCCGCCCGCTCCCGCGCGCTCCGGGGGAAGTGCCTCGATCTCCACGGCGAACCGCCCGCCCGCCATGCCGAGCTGCTGCATCGCTTCCGTGACGGTCCTGTTCAGGCGCTCGGCGGCCTCGGCCCGTGCCTCGCCGAGCGCGCGCGCTTGATCGAGAAAGGCGTGCAGCGCGGCATCGCGCGAGGCGCGCAGATCGCCGAGGCGCAGATCGGCCTGCTCGAGCGTATCCAGCTCGGTCTGACGCGCGATCAAGGCAGCCGGCAGCTCGACCGGCAGGACGCGGAACTTGCGCGCCAGATCATGGATCTGTGCGATGCGGGTCTCGACCGCTTCGCGGGCGGCCGGATCGATCTCCAGGCCGTCAAGATAATGGCGCAGGCTTGCGGCGGCCTCGCCGGCATGGATCGCGGCGGTCTCCAGCAGGTCGCGGGGTTCGACCAAGGCGGGATCGATGGCGGCCAGATCGGCCAGATCCGAACCGGCCGAGCGCAGCTGATCGGCGATCGAGGGCTCGGCCTCCGACAGCACCTCGAGGATACGCGCGGCGGTCTCCTGTAGGCGCCCCAGATGGCTCAGGCGTCGCTGCTCCTGGTCGAGACCCTCGATCTCGGCGGCGCTCAATCCGAGCGCGGCCAGCTCCTCGACCTGAAAGCGCAGCAGATCGAGCCGCTCGGCCCGTTCCTGTCGCGCCGACTCCAGCGCCCCGAGCTGTTGGTCGAGTCCTCGGTACTCGCGAAAGGCCGCGGCGACCGCTGCCGCGAGGACCGCATGGCCCCCGTAGGCGTCTAAAAGATCGCGCTGGGCGTTGGCGCGGAGCAGCGATTGGTGGGCGTGCTGGCCGTGGATGTCGACCAAGAGATCGCCGAGGTCGCGCAGCTGGGCGCCGGTGGCGGGTCGGCCGTTGACGTAGGCGCGCGAGCGTCCGTCGCGCACGATCAGGCGGCGCACCAGACAGTCGCCGTCCTCGTCGAGATCCTGCTCGGCGAGCCAGGCGCGCGCACCCGGGACCGCCGCCACGTCGAACCCGGCGACCACCTCCGCGCGCTCGCACCCGGTGCGGATCATGGCGGCGTCCGCCTTATCGCCCAGGGCAAGGCCCAGCGCATCGATCATGATGGACTTGCCCGCACCGGTCTCGCCGGTGAGCGCCGTCATGCCCGACGTGAAATCAAGCTCGAGCGAGCTGACGATGGCCAGGTCTTTGACGAGGATGTGTGTCAGCATCGGGAAAGGTCCGACGACAGCTCAAGGCACTATAGGGGGCAGGTGGCCGCCCCAGCCGAGTTTCGCCCGCAGGATCTGATAATGATCGTGGCCCCGCGGATGGAGCAGATGGGCGGAATGCGGATGTCGGACCACCTCGATGGACGCGCGCGGGGGCAGCTGCAGGTCGGCCTGTCCGTCGCAGGTGACCTGCACATGGCCCTGGTCGAGTCCGCGCACCCTGACCTCGATCCGTCGATCGCCCGGGACGACCAGCGGCCGGTTGCTCAGATCGTGCGGGCAGATAGGCACCAACAGGAGCGCATCCAGGGCCGGATCCACCAGCGGGCCGCCGCCCGAGAGCGCATAGGCGGTCGATCCGGTCGGGGTGGCGATGATCAAGCCATCCGAGCGTTGGGCCGAGACGAAGACGCCGTCGATGTCCATCTCCAGCTCGATCATGCGGGCCGTGTTCCATTTGTGGATGACGACGTCGTTCAGGGCCGAGTAGCTGCGCTCGAGCCCGTCCTCGGCGATCACGCGCACCGACAACATGGCGCGGCGGTCAGATTCGTATTCGCCGGCGAGGATGGGGTCGAGCGCGGATTCGATGTCCTGCGGCGAGACATCGACCAGGAATCCGAGTCGCCCGAGGTTGATCCCCACCAGAGGGACGCCGTAGGCGGCCATCATCCGCGCGGCGTGCAGGAGGGTCCCGTCCCCGCCCACGACGACGACCAGATCGCATCCTGCGCCGAGCTCGGCGACCGGGACCGCGGCCCCGACCTCCGCACCGAGCAGATGGGCACTCTCGGCATCGAGTCGCACCTGGATGCGCCGCGAACGCAGATAGGCGCCGAGGCGACGCAATGTGCCGACCACCTTTTCCGGGTCGCCTTGCTTCGCGATGATGCCGACGGTGTTGAATTGCGGCATGAGGTCTGTTGGAGGCTGGGATCCGGAAGGGCTTTCGACCGCTAAAGCTAGCATGGGCGAGGGATGACGCCAATAGGCGCGCCGAGCAGCCTTGACAGGCTTGGCCCGAATCCCTAAATTGCGGTGTTAGCACTCTATCGAGGTGAGTGCTAAATCGCGCCCGGTCGGTTCGAACGCGCTCAAACGACGTCGCTCGCCGCGGTCGGAATCCATAATCATCGCCGGTTTCATGGCAGACGCACCTTGTCAATCGAGACACGTACTACCGAGGGTCAGGTCAGCGATCGTGCGCTCCATTTCCTGAAGGCGCTCGTGGAGCGTTACATCCGGGAGGGTCAGCCGGTCGGCTCGCGGACCTTGGCGAAAGACACCGGGTTGGATCTGAGTCCGGCCACGGTTCGCAACGTCATGGCGGATCTGGAGGACCTGGGCCTCGTGGTTTCGCCGCACACCTCCGCGGGACGGGTTCCGACGGTTGCGGGGTATCGGCTGTTCGTCGACACGCTGCTGACCGTGCGTCCGCCGTCCGAGGACGATATCGCCAGTCTGCGGACCCGTTTCGATTCGCGCTCCGACGCCAAATCGCTCGTCGAGACGGCCTCCACACTCTTGTCGGGCATCACGCACCTGGCCGGTGTCGTCATGCTGCCGCGTCACGAGCGCAATGTGTTTCGCCAAATCGAGCTGTTACCCTTGTCGGGGACACGGGTGCTGGCGATCCTCGTGACCAGCGAGGGCGAGGTGCACAACCGCATCATTGCGACGGAGCGCCGCTTCAGCGCCTCGCAATTGGAGCAGGCGTCGAACTATCTGAACGAGATCTTTACCGGCCAAGACATCAAGGACGTGCGCAAGCGCCTCGTCGAAGATCTCAAGAGCACGCATCGCAATATGGATCAGCTCATGATGCGTGCGGTGATGCTGGCTCACGAGGTCGTCGAGTCGGCCGAGCGCAAGGACGACTGCTTTATCGCCGGCCAGACCAATCTCATGGAGTTCGGCGAGCTGGCCAGCATGGAGCGGCTCAGACAGCTGTTCGAAGCCTTCAACGAAAAGCGCGAGATTCTGCACATCCTCGACCGTTGCATTGCAGCGGACGGGGTTCAGATCTTTATCGGCGAGGAGTCGGGTTATTCCCTGCTCGACGACTGCAGCGTCGTGACCCAGACCTACCGTGTAGACGACGAGGTCGTCGGAGTGCTGGGCGTGATCGGCCCGACGCGCATGGACTATCAGCGCGTCATACCGATCGTGGACGTCACCGCTCGACTGCTGGCGGCGGCGCTCCGACAATAGTTTTAGTTTTGGGGTCGGTTGTACGGCCGAGACGCTGAAATCGAGGCGCGGCGCGACGGCGGACCGGGATACGGGAGAGCGTAATGAGTACGGAATCAGCAAAACAGAACGAAGCGACCGAGGCGGCGGAGGAGGAGGCCCTTCTGGAGGATGCCTCGGCGTCCCGTCCGGTCGACGCCGAAGGCGATCGTGCGAGCGCTGCGCAGCCGCCGACGTCCGAGGAGCTCCAGGCGGGGCTAGCCGCCGCGCGCGCGGAGGCGGAATCGCTGCGCGATCAGGCGCTGCGGGTGCGTGCCGAGATGGAAAACCTCCGGCGGCGCCATGCCGTCGAGTTGGAGAAGGCCCACAAGTACGCACTGGACAGCTTCGTACGCGAGCTCCTGCAGGTGCGCGACAGCCTCGAGCTCGGACACGACGCCGCGCTGGCTGAAGGGGCGGATATCGCCAAACTGCGCGAAGGCACGGAGCTGACCCTGAAGCTGCTCGGCGATGTGATGGATCGCTTCGGCGTGGCCCCCGTGGACCCGATCGAGCAACCCTTCGACCCGGAGTTTCATCAAGCGATGACGATGCAGCCGCGCTCGGATCTGCCGCCGAACACCGTGGTGGCGGTCATGCAAAAAGGCTACACGCTCAACGGGCGCTTGGTGCGCCCGGCGCTGGTCATGGTCTCTCAGCAGGCATCCTGATATCGGCTTGAACGACCGGGGATTTTCCCCAACCTCCGAGGCAACTTAGAGGCCGTTCAGCCACACAAGACACATTTTTGGAGAATATGCTCATGGGAAAAATCATCGGTATCGATCTCGGGACGACCAACTCCTGCGTCGCCGTGATGGAAGGCGACAATGTGAAGGTGATCGAGAACGCCGAAGGCGATCGCACCACGCCGTCGATCGTCGCCTACACGGGTGACGGGGAGGTGCTGGTCGGACAGTCCGCCAAACGCCAATCGGTCACCAACCCGGCTAATACATTGTTCGCGATCAAGCGTTTGATCGGACGGCGTTACGAGGACAGCGTCGTCAGCAAAGACAAGGACATGGTCGCCTACAAGATCGTCAAGGCCGACAACGGCGACGCCTGGGTCGAGGTCAACGGCAAGAAGATGGCCCCGCCCGAGATCTCCGCGAAGGTCCTTCAGAAGATGAAGAAGACCGCCGAGGACTATCTGGGCCACGCGGTGACCGAGGCCGTCATCACGGTCCCGGCCTACTTCAACGACTCGCAGCGCCAGGCGACCAAGGACGCGGGCCGGATCGCCGGTCTCGAGGTCAAGCGCATCATCAACGAGCCGACCGCGGCGGCGCTCGCCTACGGGATGGACAAGAAGCGGGGTGATCAGAAGATCGCGGTCTACGATCTGGGCGGCGGCACCTTCGACGTCTCCATCATCGAGATCGCCGAGATCGAGGGCGAGCATCAGTTCGAGGTGCTCTCGACCAACGGGGACACCTTCCTCGGCGGCGAAGACTTCGACATGCGCATCATCGACTTCCTGGTGGCCGAGTTCAAAAAGAGCCAGGCGGTGGATCTGCGCAACGACCCGCTGGCCCTGCAGCGCCTGAAGGAGGCCGCCGAGAAGGCCAAGATCGAGCTCTCCACGAGCCAGCAGACCGACATCAATCTGCCCTACATCACGGCGGATCAGACCGGGCCGAAGCATCTCAACGTCAAGCTCACGCGCGCCAAGCTCGAGTCGCTGGTCGAGGAGCTGGTCGATCGCACCATCGAGCCCTGCCGGATCGCGTTGAAGGATGCGGGTCTCACGGCGGGCGAGGTCGACGAGGTGATCCTGGTCGGCGGCCAGACCCGCATGCCCAAGGTCCAGGCCAAGGTCGAGGAGTTCTTCGGCAAGACGCCGCGCCGCGACGTGAACCCGGACGAGGCCGTCGCCATCGGTGCGGCCATCCAGGGCGGTGTCCTCGGCGGCCAGGTCAAGGACGTGCTGCTGCTCGACGTCACCCCGCTCTCGCTCGGCATCGAGACCCTCGGCGGCGTCATGACCAAGCTGATCGAGAAGAACACCACCATTCCGACCTCGGCCCAGCAGGTCTTCTCGACCGCCGACGACAATCAGAACGCGGTGACCGTGCATGTCCTGCAGGGCGAGCGCGAGCGGGCGATCCACAATAAGTCGCTGGGTCGGTTCGATCTCAGCGACATCCCGTCTGCACCGCGCGGCGTGCCGCAGATCGAGGTCAAGTTCGACATCGACGCCAACGGTATCCTCAACGTCTCGGCCAAAGACAAGGCGACCGGCAAGGAGCAGTCGATCATCATCAAGGCGTCTTCCGGGCTGTCGGACGCCGAGATCGCGCAGATGGTCAAGGATGCCGAGGCACATGCCGAGGAAGACCGCCAGTTCCACGCGCTGGTGGCCGCGCGCAACCATGCCGATACGATGATTCATTCGGCGCGCAAGTCCATGGAGCAGCTCGGCGAGAAGATGGAGTCCGGCGAGAAGGACTCGATCGAGTCCGCGATCAAGGAGCTCGAGGAGGTCATGAAGGGCGAGGACAAGGACCGTATCGAGGCGCTGACCAAGACGCTCGGCGACGCCTCCGCGAAGATGGCGGAGCGGCTCTATGCGCAGAGCAGTGCCGGTCCCGGCGCCGGCCCGACCGGTGCCGGCGAGCCCGAGGGTTCGGCCGGTCCGGCACGCGACGACGTGGTCGACGCCGAGTTCGAAGAGGTCAAAGACGACAAGAAGTAAATCGGGCGGCCGGACAGCTCGAAACGACCCTTCATGCGGGCCTTGATAGGGGCCCTCCATGCAGCCGCGTGGTTTCGAACGGAAGGTCTGCTCTGTCACCGGTCACGCTGCAGCGCCCTCGACGCGGTATCGACGCGTCGAGGGCGCAGGCGCTGTTGCCGAGTCGGCTCGGCTTTGCATGAATCGGCCGAACTCCATCGCTGGCGTGGTCTGAAATCGTTATGGTTTTTCGATCGAAACCGCGTCATGTACAACGACCTCTCGGTCCTCGAGAGGCCGTCCCCGGGACACCATCGGTTACGACTCTGGACGCGGTTTAGGATTCAATGGCAAAACGCGATTATTACGAGGTCTTGGGCGTCGCGCGCAACGCAAGCGAGGCCGATCTCAAAAAGGCATTCCGTCGCCTGGCGATGAAGTATCACCCGGATCGCAACACGGGGGATGCGGATACCGAGGCGAAGTTCAAAGAGGCCAAGCTGGCCTACGATGTCCTGAGCGATCCGAAAAAACGCTCGGCCTACGATCAGTTCGGCCATGCCGGGGTGGATGCCGGCGCGGGCGGATTCGGTGGTCCGGGCGGAGACGGCGGGGCCTTCTCCGATATCTTCGGGGACGTCTTCGGGGACATCTTCGGCGGGCGCTCGGGCGCTCGGCGCACCCAGCGCGGTGTGGATCTGCGCTACGACCTGTCGCTCAGTCTCGAGGACGCAGTCAGCGGCAAGGAGGTCAAGTTCCGCATCCCGGTTCAGGTGGACTGTCAGTTCTGCGGCGGCACCGGGGCCAAACCGGGTACCAAGCCCAAGACCTGCACGACCTGCGGGGGAAGTGGTCAGGTGCGGATGCAGCAGGGCTTCTTCTCCATCCAGCAGACGTGTCCGACCTGTCGCGGGACGGGCAGCATGATCGAGGAGGCCTGTAGCCATTGTCGGGGTCGCGGACGCATTCAAGAGGAGAAGACCCTTTCGGTGCGGGTGCCTGCCGGCGTGGACACCGGCGACCGGATCCGTCTTGCCGGTGAAGGCGAGCGCGGCGAGCACGGGGGGCCGCCCGGCGATCTCTATGTGCAGATCCAGGTCAAGGCGCACCCGATCTTCACCCGCGAGGAAAGTCATCTGCACTGCGAGGTGCCGATCGGTTTCGTGACCGCCGCGCTCGGCGGCGAGCTCGAGGTCCCGACGCTCGACGGCAAGGTGATGCTCAAGATCCCGGCCGGCACCCAGACGGGCAAGATGTTTCGCGTGCGCGGCAAGGGCGTCAAACCGGTGCGCGGCGGCGTGATCGGCGATCTCATCTGTCGCGTGACGGTCGAGACGCCGGTGAATCTCACCGAACGTCAGAAGGACCTGCTGCGGGAGTTCGAGGCCAGCATGCAGGAGGGTGGATCGCGGCACAGCCCGCAGTCGCATTCTTGGCTCGACAGCGTGAAGAGCTTTATCGACAAGATCGGGCTCTAAACCGCGTCCGGCACTCTCTTGACCATTCGAGTCTGGTGTCGGTCGTTTGCCCGTCGATCGGGCTTGGAGTCGACGCGGTTTAGGATTTTTTCTGGGCCATGTGCCGAGTCGGCACGGGTGGCCTCGGTGAACTGACGTTATTTCCGGGCAAGGATCTACAAGCGTGTAGGTGCGAATTTATTCGCATTAGGTCTTCCGGTCATGCGCAGTCGGGATGCCTGTTCTCGGAAATCGCCTGACAGCGGCAAGCGGGCAGTCATTCTGGTCGATTGCTGTTTCCGCGATCAGGCACGACTTTTTCAGGAGCTACGATGCAAAAGATCAAGATCGCCGTGGCAGGGGCGGGCGGGCGTATGGGCCGCACGCTGGTGCAGGCGGTGAACGAGACCGAAGGACTTGTGTTGGGCTCGGCCACCGAGCGGGCGGGGAGCTCGTTGCTCGGGGCCGATGCCGGCGAGCTTGCGGGGGTCGGGCGTCTGGACGTGGCGGTAACGACTGATCTGGCGGGGTTCTTGAACGACTTCGACGTCCTGATCGACTTTACCTCGCCCGCGGCGACGCTCGCGCATCTCGAGATCTGCCGTGCCGCCGGCAAATGCATGGTGATCGGAACGACGGGGCTCGATGCAGCGCAACGCGATACGATCGCCGCGGCTGCTCGGGAGATCGGCATCGTCTTTGCGCCCAACATGAGCGTCGGCGTGAATCTCTGCTTCAAGCTGCTGGACATCGCCGCGCGGGTGCTCGGCGACGAGGTCGATATCGAGATCATCGAGGCGCACCACCGTCACAAGGTCGACGCGCCATCAGGGACCGCATTGCACATGGGCGAGGTGATCGCCTCGGCCTTGGGCCGGGATCTCGACGAGGTGGCCGTCTACGGGCGCGAAGGGCAGACCGGGCCGCGCGAGCGTCGCACGATTGGCTTCGAGACCATCCGGGCCGGGGACATCGTCGGCGAGCACAGCGTCTGGTTCGTCGCCGACGGCGAGCGGGTCGAGATCGCCCATAAGGCATCGAGCCGTATGAACTTCGCGCGTGGAGCCGTTCGGGCCGCGGGCTGGATCCCCGGGCGTGGAGCCGGGCTGTTCGACATGCAGGACGTCCTCGGGCTGCGGGGGGCCTGAGTCCTTCCGCTTCGGAGGCTTGTCCGATGCATCTCGACGCACGAACCCGCGCGACAATAGGGCGATGGCCAGCCGCACTCGCCATCGTCATCGCAGCGGTCATGCTGGCGGGGCCGCTCCGCGCAGCGGCCCCGCAGGACATTGCCCGCGCTTCGACCGCCGAGGGGTCCGCGCAATCCGTCGCCGCCGAGACCCCGAATTACGGCAGTCAGGTCCAAGCCATCTTCGACCGCCGCTGCATTGCCTGTCACGGCTGTTTGGGCTCGCCCTGCAACGTCAAGCTGGACTCCTTCCGCGGGGTCGAGCGCGGCGGCTTCGGCGAGAATCCCTACTCGACGCGTCTGACTGCCGATCCGCGCACGGATATGGACGCCGCGCAGACCACGGCCGAATGGCGCGAGCGCGGCTTCTATCCCATCCTGGCGCGCACCGAGTCGGCGCAGACCAATCTCGACGACTCGATCCTCTTTCGGATGATCGACGCCGGCATGCGCAACAACGGCCCCAGCTTCTCGCGCGCATCCGTGGATCCGTTTCGGCTGCAACGCTTCGCGGCGACGTGCCCCTCGACCGCCGATGCGCTTGCGGCCAGGCTGCAGGAGCACCCCGGCCTGGGGATGCCCTTCGGCCTGTCGGCGCTTGCCGAGGATGACTTCGCGATCCTGCGCGACTGGGTCGCGCAGGGCTCGCCCGGCCCGACTGCAGCGGAGGAGGCCCGAGCGCAAAAGGTCGGCAACCCGACGGCCGTCGCCGCCTGGGAGGCCTTCTTCAACGGCTCGGATCCCCGCCAAGCGCTGGTCAGTCGCTTCATCTTCGAGCATGTCTTCCTCGCCACCATCGTCCTGGAAGACAGTCCGGGAGAACGCTTCCGCTTGGTGCGCTCCCGAAACTCGCCGCCGCAAGTGGTGGAGGACGGTCAAGGCGGTCGCCGGGTCGAGTCGACGCCCATCGATCTCATCTCCACCGCACTGCCGTACGGCGATCCCGGCGTGGAGCGGGTCTGGTACAGGCTGGAGAAACTAACCGCGGCGCCGGTGCAGAAGAGTCTCTTTGTCTGGCGTCTTGCCCCGGACGACATCGCGCGCCTGAGCTATCTTTTCCTGTCGCCCGACTGGGCCGCCGATGCGGATCTGGATCCGCCTTGGGACATCGGCAATCCCTTTCGTGTCTTCGCGGCGATCCCGGCCGAGGCGCGCTACCGCTTTCTGCTCGAGAACGCCGAGGTCATCATCGGCGGGATCACCTACGGGCCCGTCTGCAACGGCCAGATCGCGACCTATGCGGTCAAGGATCAGTTCTGGGTCTTCTTCCTGGACCCGGCGCACGATGTCTCGGTGCGGGATCCGAGCCTGGGTCTCGACGGCTGGGACCTCTTCATGGATCGCTCGCTCGTCGGCAACGCCGAGTACCTGGAGGCCTACGCCAAGACCCGGGCGCGGCTCGACCCGGACGGCTGGTCGCTCGACGCGATCTGGGACGGCGACGGCGAGAACCGCAACGCCTGGCTGACCATACTGCGCCACGAGACCAACGTTTCTGTGCTCCAGGGTGCGCAGGGAGGCGTGCCGCAGACCTTCTGGTTGATGGGCTACAGTGGCCTCGAGCGCCTCTACTACGACACCGTGGCCAGCTTCGAATACTGGGCTGGCGACGGACAGAAGCTCGAGACCTTGCTCTTCTTCAACATGCTGCGTCAGGAGTTCGAGGACGGTTTCCTCGGGCTGCTGCCGCGCGAGGAGCGCGAGCGGATCCGCCATCAATGGACGCGCGGCATCGGCTCCGTGGCACTGAGCCTGATCCCGTTCGAGACCGCGGACCAGCCGACCCGGGCCGAGGTCCGCGGGCCGGATCCGCTGCTCGACCTGGTCGAGCAGATCGCCCTCCGCCTCGGGCCGCGCATCAGCGGTCTTCCGGATCGACTGAATCCGCGGGTCAAGCCCGAGCGCGCCGTCGATGCCCCGATCAAGGACTTCGAGGACTGGGAGGCGGCCTTCTCGATGCTGACGGCGGTTCAGGGCCAGCGCTTCGTGCCCGAGATGCCGAGTGTCCTGGTGCTGCGACTGAATCGTGCGGAGGGTCCGCCGCAGGATCGGCATCGGGTCTATTCGTTGGTGGCGAATCGGGTCTACAAGTCCCAGTACACCCTGATGTTCCAGAACGGTCAGGCGCTTCCGGACGAGGACACGCTGAGCCTCTACCCGACCTTGGTCAATGGCTTCCCGAATCTCTTCATCGATCTGGACCTAGCCGATGCGAGCCGTTTTCTCGCCGATCTGCGCGCCGTCCAGAGCAAAGACGACTGGAATGGGTTCGCCTCGCGCTATGGGATCCTGCGCGACAGCGCGCGCTTCTGGCCCTTCTACGATTGGATCAACCGCTGGAATGTCGAGAACCGCGGCGATGCCGCCGGTTGGCTCGACCTGAGCTACTACGACGCGCCCGAGACCTGAGGTGGGGGCGAAGCGCACCCGGGTCGGTCGGGCCTCTGGTGTGCCGAGAGGCGTGCCCCAACATTTCTGTCATGCAAAGACAAAGTCGTAAACAAGCCTTTCGCCAAGCCTCCTCGACCCTCGACTGGCTTGTTCCCCTGAAACATTGCCGGGGCCAACGTCGCCCGAGTCTCCGGGCATCCGTTCTCGCGATTTCACCGCTGCGCGAATCTTTGCGACGGCATCGCCTGCTGGTCGTGTCCTTTGCTCTGTTGACGGTCGCCGGTTGCGCCACGGCTCCCGAGACCGGCCGACGCCAGGTCCTGCTGATCGATAGCGCACAAGAGGCCCAACTGGGTCTCCAATCGTTTCAGAAGATCAAGCGGGACACGCCCGTCTCGCAAGATCGCCAAGCCAATGCCCAGCTCCAGTCCGTCGGCAGGCGCATCGCGAGCGTCGTGAACATCCCGAATGCGGACTGGGAGTTCGTGCTGTTCGAGTCGGACGAGCCCAATGCCTTCGCGCTGCCCGGCGGCAAGATCGGCGTCAACACCGGCATCCTGCCGATCACGCAGACCGAGGCCGGACTGGCCACCGTCATCGCACACGAGATCGCGCATGTCACCGCACGCCACGGGGCGGAACGCATGTCTCAGGACCTGCTCGTGCAGGTGGGCGGAACCGCGCTGACCGCAGCACTCGGCAGCCAATCGTCGGTCACCCGTGATCTGGCCATGCAGGCCTACGGCATCGGCACGGAGGTCGGCGTGATGCTTCCCTATTCACGCACCCAGGAGCTCGAGGCCGACCGTGTCGGGCTGCTCTATATGGCGCGAGCCGGCTTCGACCCGACCGAAGCGGTCGGATTCTGGGAGCGCTTTCAGGCCGAGAATCGGGGCAGCGGAACCGGGGTCCCGGCGTTTCTGAGCACGCATCCGCTCGACGATGCGCGAATCGCACAGATCCAGCGGTTCCTCCCGCAGGCGATCGCCGAATATGAAGCGGCACGGCGTTGATGCGGTCATGAAGCCGCTTTTGATCCTCGTCAGCCTTTTGGCTCTGCTTGCGGGTCTTGTCTCGCTGTGGACCCTCGGCTCCCGGAGGCCTGACTCCACGCCGGGGCCTTCTGTGGAGGCGCTACTCGATCTCGATCTTGGCGCCGAGGGTTTTGCCGAGGTTGTCGCGGACAGGCCATTGCGCTTCCCGGCGGATCATGGCGCTCATCCGGAATTTCGCGGAGAGCTTTGGAATCTGTTCGGACAGCTGACCGACACGCAGGGCAGACGGTACGACTTCCAATTCGCCCTGACACGTGTGGCGCTGGCTGCGAATCCGCCCACCCGCGCATCCGAGTGGGCGACCAACGTGATCTATCGTGGCCGACTCACACTCATCCGGTCGGGCGAGCCCGGGGCGCGATCGGCCGAGCGTTTGACACGCGCCGCCCCGGGCCTCGCCGGATCCGGCTCGCAGCCCATCGCGGTCTGGGTCGAGGATTGGTCTCTGTCGCACCCCGACGGCGAACCGGAGCGGCCGCGAATGCGTCTGGTGGCGGGCGGAGCCGAGCCGGCGCTCGTCTTGGATCTGAATGCGGGCAAGCCACCCATCCCGTTTGCCGATTTGGGGCTGTTGGGCGGGGATGTCGGCGGGCTTGGATTTCAGGCCTATCTGCTCCCGCGCATGGTGGTCTCCGGCACCCTGACACTGGACGGCGAGACCCGGTCAGTGGAGGGGCCGGTCTGGTTCGATCATGCCTGGGGGACGCTTCCGACCGGCGGGGGGCAGGTCGGTTTGAACCGGTTCGCGATCCAGCTCGACCGGGATCGCGAGCTGGTGTGTCTGCAACTGCGTCGCGAAGACGGCACGGGGACACCAATCCCCGCCTGTGCCTTGATCCTTGCCGACGGGCGGGTACAAAGCTTCCGGCGCCGCGAGATCCAGCTTGAGCCGTCCGAGTGGTGGCTCAGTCCCCGCACCGGCGCACGCTACCCGGTGTCCTGGCGGTTGAGCATCCCGATCCTGGATCTGGAGCTTGAGCTCGTCCGGCTCGCCCGGGATCAAGAGGCCGAGGACGCGGTCCGAGTCTGGAGCGGTGCCGTGCAGGCCGTGGGTCGTCTGGGCGGGGACACCATCGCCGGGCACGGGCGGATCGAGACCACGGCCGAGGCGGTCGCGCCATCGGGAACTTGATCTCGCAGGCTTTTCAATCCAACCGGATCATCACGGCCGGGTCACCACAACCGGATCATCATGCGTCTCGACATCCGTTTTCCGTTGCTTCACGTCTCGCTGATCCTGCTCACGCTGTCTTTGATCAGCTGCGATCGAGGTCCGACCGAAAAGGACGGCGTCTACAAGGCCGAGGTGGGGGAGATTCCGGCATCGCCCCAGCGTTCGGGCGATCCCGACAAGGGTTACGACGCGCTCCTCAACCGCTCGGCGGTCACCTGTGGTTTGCCTTATGGGGCGTATCTCAAGACCCGGGGTGCGGCGACGGACGCGGGTCCGCAGTTTCCGGGCCGGACCGGCCGCAACGCCGAGCTTCCGTACATGCTGACCTCCCATGTGGCGACTTCCGGTGTCGAGGTCGTGACCTCGAACTGTCTGGCCTGCCATGCGTCGACCTTCAACGGCGAGCTGGTGATGGGCCTGGGGAACGAGTTTCTCGATCTGACCGTCGACCCATTGATCGGGATCGAGGCAGCCGCCGCATTGGTCGAGGACGGAGCCGAGACGACTGAGTGGCGGCGTTGGGCCGATCGGGTCGGCGCCATCGCCGACTACATGATGACGGACACCGTCGGCGTGAACTCCGCGAACAACCTCACCCTGGCCTTGATGGCGCACCGCGACCCGGAGACGCTTGCCTGGTCCGACACCCCGCTGATCGAGCCGCCGCCGCAGACGCCGCTCCCGGTGAGCGTTCCGCCTTGGTGGAACGTGGGCAAAAAGCACGCGATGTTCTACAACGGCGAAGGGCGCGGCGATCACGTCCGCTACATGATCCTCGCCTCGACCACCTGCACCGATACGGTGGAGGAGGCCGCCGAGATCGACGCCTGGTTCGTCGATGTACGTGCCTATCTGGCGGGCCTGCAGCCGCCCGAGTACCCCTTCGCCGTCGATCGGGCGCTCGCCGAGCAAGGTGCTGCGGTCTTCGAGAAGACCTGCAAGGAGTGTCACGGGACCTACGGCGCGGAGCCGAACTATCCGAACCGGGTCATCGCGCTGGGCAAGGTCAAGACGGATCCCGAGGTCGCCCGCAAGGGTTTCAGCGATGCGGACCGCTTCCTGAAGTGGTTCGGAAGCTCCTTCTACGGCGAGCTGTCGCAGGCCGCGCCGGCGCTCGGCTATGTCGCACCGCCGCTCGACGGGGTCTGGGCGACCGCGCCCTATCTGCACAACGGCTCGGTGCCGACGATTGCAGCCCTGCTCGACAGCCGAACGCGACCGACCTTCTGGCGGTTCGACCGGGAAGGCGAGGACCGGCCGGTCTATGATGAGGTCGGCCTCGGTTGGGCCTATCGGGCGTTGGACCACGGCAAGGCCGGCGCCATGAGCTGGGAGGAGCGAAATCACATCTACGACACCGGCCTTCCCGGCTACGGCAATCAGGGCCACACCTTCGGCGACGATCTGACCGGCCCCGAGAGGGTGGCCCTGCTCGAATATCTCAAGACCCTTTAAACCGCGTCCCGGCCAAGGGTTGTGGATGCACCAAACGTCGAGCCCACTCGAAACCGAGCATCTCGCCCCGGACGCGGTTTAGGCCATCGAAACACCTTCAATACATCATAAAAGAGGACAACACAGATGATTCGAACGACAAGCATCCCGGTGATCCTGGTTGGCGCACTCCTGACCGCCCCGTTGCCGGTCCTTGCCGGCGACGACGAGCATGACCTCGGACTCGTGAGTTGGATGGGGCGCCTTCAGTACTATACACACAAGCTCGGTCTCTCCGTCGATGCCGGAAACAAGCCTCTTGTCGCCTACTACATCCACGAGGTCGAAGAGGTCATCGAGAAGATCGAAGACATCGACGATGCCGACGGCGTGCCCATCGGTAAACTCGTCAAAGAGATCCTCGTGCCGAGCTTCGAGAGCCTCGAGGCAGCCTTCGAGTCGGGCGACGAGGCGCGTGTCGGTGCCGACTACAATGGTCTACTCGGCGCCTGCAACCAGTGCCACGAGAAAGCCAACCGCCCCTATCTCATCGTCGAGCGGCGGCACGACAATCCCTACATGCAACGCTTCAAAGCGAGCAGGGCGGCGGTTGAGTCTGCCTCCGAGTGATCGGCAGCCCGTTGCCGTATTCGGCTTCGGGTTGAGGTGCTGCGGTGCAGGAAGGGGAGGTCGGATGCGGGTCGAGCGGATCGCCGATCAGAGAGAGGATCAAAAAGGACTTGCGCTTTCGGTCTCCCACCTGTAACCTTGTGGTCTCAGTTGCGGGGTGGAGCAGTCAGGCAGCTCGTCGGGCTCATAACCCGAAGGTCGTAGGTTCAAATCCTGCCCCCGCTACC
>NZ_DATITZ010000336.1:0-3358 GCF_035467215.1 Thiocapsa sp.
GAGGTGCTCGCCCTCCTGGATCCGGAAGATGCCTCGGCTGAGTAGATCCCAGCTCAGGATGCCGCAGGCCGAGGACACCAGCACCGGGCGTGCGCGCGCCATCGCTTCCAATGCAATGGTGCCGAACGACTCGACCGTCGAGGGCAGGATCAAGGCGTCCATCTCGTCGATCAGGGCCATGATCCGGCTGCGGCTGACCCAGCCGGAATGTCCGAGGTTGGGCAACCCTCGGCTCTGCCCCTCGACCCACGCGCGCAGGGGACCGTCGCCGACGATCAGGAACTCGATCTCCGGGAGTCGACGCGCTGCCGCGACGATGGCGTCGAGATTCTTCTCCGGTGCCAGACGCCCGGCGAAAAGCACGCGAGCGACTTGCCTGCGTGCGGGGACAGGCGGCATATCGAGAAATCGCCGCGGGATCGGGGTTGCCATGAGGCTGACGCGGCGCGCACCGATCGATCGCGCCACCGCCATCATCTCTTGCGAGTTTGCCAAGACCAGATCGCTCTTGCCGAAGAGCAGCCGATGACAGGCAGCGAGATATCCGTTGGCGATGCGCGCGCCCAAACCCCAGTCCTGGAACAGCGTCGTCAGCGCCTCGAAATGGGTATGGAATCCGACCACCAGCGACGCCCCGCAGCGCTCGGCCAGGTGCATTCCGAGCATCCCGAACGGGCCTGGAGTCGGGACGATGACGACGTTCGGGCGCAGGCGATCGAGGCGTCGGCTCAGGAGCCAAGGGGCGGGCAAGACGATCTTCTGCGTCGGATCGCCGGGGAGCGGGAGTGTCAGACCTCCGGACCAGGATCCCGCGCGACAACGCGGGGCGACTAAATCGACGCGAACGCCGGCGCCTCTGAGATGGTCGGCAAGGTCACGGTAATAGGCGCCCACACCGTTGCGCTCGGGTGCGGCGTCGGACACGATGGCAACACGCAGCTCGGCGGCGCAGGGTTGCACGGGTGTTCTAACACTGGTCCCCGCAGTGGATAGGTTCAGCATGGCGCACGGGTGTCCTGGTTGAGGATGAGCCCATGGGATCGTCGCCGGGCCTCGCCCCCGGGTGCATCGACGATGCATCGGCCGCGGTCCATGCCGACCGAGCGGCAAGCCGCGCGAAGACGGGTCCCGGATCGCGATCGATGTCCCCTCGAGAGAGTCCGAACTGCTCCAGACTGTAGCCGTGAGCGCTTCGGTAGGTTCCGGCTCCGGCCGCGTGGCGAGCGATCGCTGCGCGAAATTCCGAGCTCGCCGGAAGTCCGAGCTGCGCGTAAATCTCCGGCATCCGACACGCCGGGTCCGACTGCAACGCGCGCATCGTAACCCATACGCAGCGCTCCTCGGGAAGTTCTCCCAACGCACTTTCCAGATTCTTGTAGTAGAAGCCCAGTTGCTCGGTCAAGCATTCGCGAAAATCAGGCCTCGCCGACAGGACATCGAAGAAGTCGATTCCGGCCGCGAGCGAGCTCAGCTGAGACGGGAGCGTGGCATGCGGCTCGCGCAGACAGACAATGAAGCGCGCGTCCGGGAAGCGCGCCGCCAGACTGCCGGCCAGCGGGGCGAAGGCGGCGTTCTTCGACAAGAGCCTCTTCTCGGGGCCCTGGACGTAAAGATGTCGCTGCAGGCATCGATGATAGAAGTCCATCAATCGTGCGCGCCGCGCCGCCGGCATGTCTCGGTCGAACAGGCCCATGCGCCACAACAGATCCGAGTGCGGGAAGGGCAGAACGAGGATGAAGCAGGCCAGCACGGGCATGAGCGCGAAGTAGTCCTCTTCCGGGTCGCTCAAGCGCATGGCGTGAACCGCATCGAGGCCCTTGAAGGCGTGTCGCTCGATCCAGTCGAGCATCCGCCCGAGTGGGCGACCGACACGCGCATCGATCCGCCCGAGGCCGAGCCAGAAACGCCGTTGCGTCACCGAGGGTGCGAAGAGACATTCCCAGGTCGAGAAGGTCGTCAGCGCGGTGTCCTGCGCGATGACGCGATGAAGATAGGTGGTTCCGCTGCGGGGTACACCGAGTACGAACAGCGGCTCGCGGACCGCGACACGGCGATAACCACGGTAGAAGATCTCGTCGAGCAGGAAGCCGATCCAATGAATCCCTTGAACAAGTGCGAAGAGCGGAATGAATCCGCTCATCACCAGCATGCGTTTGGCGCTCGGCCGGGGACGGCCCGGAGCCGGTACGAATGTCCGATAGGTCAGACGGAGTAAATCGGTCAGGCTCTCGAAAAACAGTCCGAGCATGATGACCCCGATGAGCCGGATCCTGCGTTGACGGTTTCAGGCGATTTCGGTCGGTTGATCCAGGTCGCGCGAGGACGCGGATCAACCGCTGCTGCGCGGCTAGGCGCCGCCTTTCGGTTCGATCGGATCGGCCCCCGAGTCTGCCGCCGCGGCGGGTGCGGGCGCAACAGGCTCTGGTCTTGCCGTCGACCGATCGTCGGTGTCGGACGAGGCGTTGATTTCACGCCGGACCCCTTCGGACGCATGATGATGCGCGTCTGCCCCGGCCGAGGAATCGGCCGGCCGAGGCGGGGCGGTCTCCGCGACGGGCGCCGGGCGCGGCATCGTGGTGGTTGGCTCGCTCGCTTGGGTCTCGTGCTTGATCGGTGAGGTCGGCTCGCTCGCCTGGGCCTCGTGCTTGACCGGCGCGGTGGGCTCGATGGCCGAAGCCTCCTGCCTGCGCGGAGCGCTCGGCTCGCTGGCGGGAGCCTCATGCACGATCGGTGCGGTCCGCTCCCTCGGCATCGATGCCTCGGCGCTCGATCCGTCCGGTCGCGCCTCCTCGCGCGCGTTTTCGCCCTGCGCGACGACAGGGACTTCGCGCATCCGCCGCTCAGACCGGTGCTCGCGGGGTTTCGAGACCGCCTCGATCGGTCCCTCGTGCGCCGGCTGCCGATCGTGCGGCTGCGGGGGCATCGGGTCTGCGGTCGGATGCGAAGCGCCTTCGGCGCTGCCGGCCTCGTCTCCCGTGCCTTCCTTCGGCTCCGCGCTCGCGTCTACACCGGCCGAAGAGCGTCGGCGATTGCGGCCGCCGCGACGCCGACGCGAGGACCGAGGCCGCTCGCCGGCCGGTGCTGCGTTGCCGTCCTGCCCCGGCTCGGTACCTGTGTCGGATGTCTCGTCCGAGGCATTCTCGGCACCCCCGGGCTGTGCGCCGAGGCGCGCTTCCTCGGCACGCTCCGTCGGGCGTTTGCGTTCGATCGAATCGCTCGCTGTGTCGGCCGCTTCACCGCTCCGGGCGGCGGACTCGTCCGAGGACGGCCTCGCAGCCGGTCGCGTTCCGGCGGTCTCGCCGACGGGCGCAATCATCAGCGGATGATCCTCCGGCCGGCTGCCGCGCGACGACGCGGC
>NZ_DATITZ010000337.1:0-4955 GCF_035467215.1 Thiocapsa sp.
GAAGGTCCAGAACTTCCGCCGAAGCGACAACAAGCGCGCCTACGCCTACCTGCTCACCCCGCAGGGCATCGAGGCCAAGGCCCGCATCACCGCCCGCTTCCTGCAGCGCAAACGCGCCGAATACGAAGCCCTCAAGGCCGAGATCGCCCAATTGGCCGCCGAGGTGGGCGCAGACAGGGCAGGGGACGGCAGCGTCGGACCGGCGGAACGGTAGAGCGCTCAGGCGGCTCCCGACGCCCGAAGGACCATGCGGCGCTCCAATTCGGGCGCCCTTCGGGCACCTGGGTCGGCATGGGGATGCCGACCTATGAATTGTCGGCAGGGGAATGCCAACCGACGGGGAGTCAAGCCCGACACCACCGCCGAGCACCTCGCCATCCAGCGCGAGATCGACACGCTGCCGCAGGCGCTCCAGCCGGACCAGATCCTCTAGAAAACATCCGCGCCCTCAGATCCAACAGGCTTCTAAGTCGACCTGAAGACCGCCGAGTGCCTCGCGAATCCAACTGATGCACAACCAACCAAACATCTTCGTCGCCGGACACCGAGGCATGGTGGGTTCGGCACTCATCAGGGCGCTGCTCGCACGGGGGCACGACCCCGCGCGAATCGTCACCCGCAGTCGCGCGGAGCTTGATCTCCTGAATCCTGCCGCCGTCGACGACTTCTTCGCCCAGAACCGGCCGGACCAGGTCTACCTCGCCGCGGCCAAGGTCGGTGGAATCCACGCCAACAACAGCTATCCGGCCGACTTCATCTACGACAATCTCATGGTTGCCGCCAACATCATCCATGCGGCGCACCTGCACGACGTGCAAAAGCTCCTGTTCCTCGGCTCCTCCTGCATCTATCCGCGCCACGCGGCTCAACCGCTCCGTGAAGATGCCCTCATGACCGGACCCCTTGAGCCGACCAACGAGCCCTACGGCATCGCCAAGATCGCCGGCATCAAGCTCTGCGAGAGCTACAACCGTCAGCATGGCCGCGACTACCGCTCGGTCATGCCGACGAACCTCTACGGACCCAACGACAATTTCCATCCGCAGAACAGCCACGTGCTGCCGGCTCTTCTGCGTCGCTTTCACGAGGCTGTCCGGCAGCACCTCCCGGAGGTCGTCATCTGGGGCAGCGGGACTCCGATGCGCGAGTTCCTGCATGTCGACGATATGGCCGAGGCATGCATCCACGTCATGGAGCTCCCCGAGACGGCCTACCGTGAGGCCACGCAACCGATGCTCAGCCATATCAATATCGGTTCCGGCCGCGACTGCACGATTCGCGCCCTTGCCGAAACCATCGCCCGTGTCACCGGCTTTCAGGGTCGCCTGACCTTCGATGACACCAAACCCGACGGCACGCCGCGTAAAGTGCTCGATATCGGCCTGATCCGCTCCCTCGGCTGGTCGCCCCGCATCCCGCTCGAAGAGGGCATCCGAGACACCTACCGCTGGTTCCTCGACAACCAAGACACCCTCCGAGCCTGATATGAAGACAGCCCTCATCACCGGCATCACCGGTCAAGACGGCGCCTACCTCGCCGAATTCCTCCTCGCCAAGGGCTACGTCGTCCACGGCATCAAGCGCCGCTCGAGCCTGTTCAACACCGATCGCATCGATCACCTGTACCAAGACCCGCACGAGGCCGACCGCCGTCTTATCCTTCACCACGGCGACATGACGGACTCCAGCAGCCTCATCCGCATCATCCAGCAGGTGCAGCCCGACGAGATCTACAACCTCGCGGCGCAGAGCCATGTGGCCGTCTCCTTCGAGGAGCCCGAGTACACCGCCAACTCCGACGCCCTCGGTCCATTGCGCGTCCTCGAGGCCATCCGCATCCTCGGCCTCGAGCAAAAGACCCGCTTCTACCAGGCCAGCACCTCGGAGCTGTTCGGCCAAGTCCAGGAGATCCCCCAGAAGGAGACCACACCCTTCTACCCGCGCTCGCCCTACGCCGTGGCCAAGCTCTACGCCTACTGGATCACCGTCAACTACCGCGAGGCTTACGGCATCTACGCCTGCAACGGCATCCTGTTCAACCATGAATCCCCGATGCGCGGCGAGACCTTCGTCACCCGCAAGATCACCCGCGCGCTCGCGCGCATCAAGCTCGGCCTGCAGGACACACTCTACCTCGGCAACCTCGACGCCAAGCGCGACTGGGGCCACGCGAAGGATTACGTGGAGATGCAGTGGCTGATGCTCCAGCAAGACCAGCCGGAAGACTTCGTCATCGCCACCGGCCAACAACACAGCGTCCGCGACTTCGTCAACGTCGCCGCTCAAGAGCTCGGGATCGAGATCCGCTGGGAAGGAGCCGGAGTACAGGAGAAGGGCTACTGGACCAACCCTGCAAATGGACCTGCGCCGATCCCCGTTGTCCAGGTGGGCCCCCGCTATTTCCGCCCCACCGAGGTCGAAACATTCCTCGGTGACGCCCGCAAGGCCCGCGAGAAACTCGGCTGGGTACCCGGAATCACCTTCCAAGAGCTCGTCGCCGAAATGGTCCGCGAAGATCTCCATACCGCCGAGCGCGACAAACTCGTCCGCGGCAGCGGCTATCCCGTCATGGCCCGCCATGAATGACCGCCTTCCCCGGAAGGCATCGGCAAGGCCATGCCTGTGGTCTGTTTCCAACCCCAAAAGCACCCAGACCCGTCGGGCAGCGGGGCGACCGTAAGGGCACCCACCCGACGAGCCTGGACCCTTTTCCGTGGACCCTTTTCCGCGGGTGTCGTGTCGAGGTTGGCGGGAGTCACGCCTGGGGCAAGCTGTACTGCCCCTACAACGACGAGCAGTGTCGTTGCGGAGACTTTTGCATCACCAGCATCTGGAGTACTCCCAAAAACCCGGTCAACCATGCCCGGATGTTGCGTCGGGTGATCGATCACTGCACAACCGACCGGCAACGCAGAAAAACCGACGTCGGAGAAGGTGACTGACCGATGGAGTACCACTTCAGATTGACGTATCAACTCAGTGCGGACGACTGCGACCCCGACGACATCATCGAGCGTCTCGGCGCAACCGGTTGTGATGATGCCTTGGTCGGCATCGGCCGGCCGGGTCGCTTGGCTTTGGACTTCACACGCGAGCGCGAGAGCGCCCAAGCGGCAGTGCGCAGTGCGATAGACGACGTCCGGCGCGCGGTCCCGACCGCCATGCTCATTGAAGCCGCGCCCGACTTCGTCGGCCTGTCGGACATCGCCGAGATCGCCGGCGTGTCGCGGCAAGCCATGCGCAAGCTTATGCTTACCCACCCATCCGATTTCCCGCCACCGGTGCACGAGGGCGCTTTGGCAATATGGCATCTCGCGGAGGTGCTCGACTGGCTGAAGGCGCGTGGCAGATACCGGATCGAACCCGAGTTGCTGGAAACGGCATTCATGACGCTGGAGTTGAATCTGGCTCGAGACCGTGGGCGAGCCGCCCGGCGTCATGTCGAGCAGCAGCCGACCATGGCCTCCTGAGCAAAGGTTGTCCGGAATCACCGCCGAGAGCCTCGACCACGTCCTGCGCTGACGTGCCCCCATGCGCCGGCTTGAACGGACCGGCGTGGCTCTCGAGCATAAGGCGAATCGCCGGCTCAAATGGCGATGTCCGCGCATACACACGCAGCCCGTCGGGCGGCAACCCCTTGCCGCCGAGACCTCGCAGGCGACGCCCGACGCCCGAGGAAACCGGGTAGCGGGGTGACCGTAAGGGCAACCGCCCGACGACCCTGGACCCTTTTCCGCTTGCTCGTCAACCCTACGGCCGGGAATGTGAACAACGCCTCGCCGGGGGTCCGCGCCCCGGCCAACCGACTGATGCCGAGTGCTCTGCCGAGGTACGTGCCGGACAGATCGATCCCTTGGCTTAGCCTTAGGACAGCCCGAGGGGGTGGTCGAACGGACGACAGCCTCTTGGTGTCACTGCATGCTATGCTAGCAATGCTGACAAGCCAGCCGGAGGTTTATCGCATGGCCACACTCACCATCCGAAACGTCGATGAAGCGCTCAAGGCGAGTCTGCGCGTTCAAGCTGCGCGGCACGGACAGTCGATGGAGGAAGAGGTTCGTTCCATTTTGCGCCAGGCGCTGACGCCGTCCAGTCCGGCTGGCGGTCTGGGTGGTCGCCTGGTGGGCCGGTTTCGGGATGTCGCGGGCGAGCTGCCGCTACCCGAGCGCAGCTTGCCGCGCAAGCCCGCTCGGTTTGAACAGCCGGAATGATTCTGCTTGATACCAACGTCCTTTCGGAGTTCATGCGTGTTGCGCCGGAACCGGTCGTGGTCACCTGGCTGGACGGCCAGCCGGCCGAGACGGTTTGGGTGTGCGCCATCAACCGCGCCGAGATCGAACTGGGCAGTGCCCTTTTGCCGGAGGGGCGGCGCAAGCAGGGTCTGAGTCTGCAGGCGCAGATCATGTTCGAGGAAGACTTCGCGGGGCGTTGTCTGCCATTCGACGGAGCCGCGGCCAGTACCTACGCGCGTATCGTCGCCGCGCGTACCCGCGCCGGTTCCCCGATCTCGGTGGAAGATGCGCAAATCGCCGCGATTGCGTTGACGAATCGCCTTCTGATGGCGACGCGCAATGTTCACCATTTTAAAGAGATCGATGGTCTGGATGTGCACAATCCATGGAATGGCGCCGGAATGGTTCGTTAGGCGGACCACGGATGCACGCGTCGCCGCAGTTTGACAGCCGGAAACCTTCGATGCCCCAAACCCCTCATTGAAGCCGCGCCCGACTTCGTCGGCCTGTCGGACATCGCCGAAATCGCCGGCGTGTCGCGGCAAGCCATGCGCAAGCTCATGCTCGCCCATCCATCCGATTTCCCGGCACCGGTTCACGAGGGCGCTTTGGCAATATGGCATCTCGCCGAGGTGCTCGACTGGCTGAAGGCGCGTGGCAGATACCGGATCGAACCCGCGTTGCTGGAAACGGCATTCATGACGATGGAGTTGAATCTGGCTC
>NZ_DATITZ010000338.1:0-3759 GCF_035467215.1 Thiocapsa sp.
ATCCTGATTAGAAAGAATCTTCCGCCAGGCTCACGGAATGAGCCACCGGCGGGCGCAGACTGGTCGCAGGTCCACCACCCGACGGAGTCTGCCATGGCCATGAATCGGATCCAGTTCCAGCACGGGATGTCGTTGTTCGAGCACTTCCGACAGTTCGGCACCGAGGCGCAGTGCGAGGCGGCGCTGGAGCGCACGCGCTGGCCGGACGGATTTCGCTGCCCGAACTGCGGCGGAGCCGCGCACTGCGTGCTGCGCGGCAGCGCCCGCAAGACCTTCCAATGCAACGCCTGCCATCATCAGACCTCGCTGATCGCCGGAACCCTGTTCGAGGCCACCAAGCTGGGATTGACCGTGTGGTTCCTGGCGATCTATCTCATCGGCGAGGCCAAGACCGGACTCTCGGCCCTGGCGCTGAAACGCGATCTCGGGGTCAGCTATCCGACCGCCTGGCTGATCCATCACAAGCTGATGCAGGCGATGGTCGAGCGCGAGGCCGCCACGGTGCTGTGCGGGACCGTGCAGGTCGACGACGCCTATCTCGGCGGCGAACTGGCCGGCGGCACGGTCGGGCGCGGCTCGGAGAACAAGGTGCCCTTCATCGGCGCGGTCTCGCTCAACGACCAAGGCCATCCGCTGCGCGCCAAATTCACCCGACTGCCCGGCTTCACCCGCAGCGCCATCGCCGACTGGGCGGGCGCGAACCTCGCCCCGTCCAGCACCGTCGTCTCCGACGGCCTGGCCTGCTTCGCCGGCGTCACCGACATCGGCTGCACCCACCAGCCGACCGTCGTCGGTGGACGCAAACCCAAGGACCTGCCGATGTTCCAGTGGATCAACACTGTCCCGGGCAATCTCAAGACCAGCTTCAGCGGCGCCTACCATAGCTTCGACTTCGGCAAGTATGCCGAGCGCTACCTCGGCGCGATCGCCTATCGCTTCAACCGCCGCTTCGATCTGCAGGCGCTGCCGACCCGGCTGCTGGTGGCGGCGGTGACTTGCGCGCCGCGCCCGGAACCCTGGATCCGGCGCGTGGCTGAGCTTCCTTGCTAATCAGGTTCTCCATAGGTCTCGGCCATGCGACGATGAATTTCCGCCGATGCGCAGTCGCCCTGGATAGCGGTCAAGCGGCCGGTCACCTCGGCGACCTTGCCGAAAAATGGGTAGGCCGAGATCGCCATGCCCCAACATAGAGCCGGTACGGCCGATGCACCGACTTCCGCGAGAAGCTCGGCGCCACGGTCCGCGAAAGGGGTCAGATCTGCCCGGGGTGCGAGCCAAAGACCTTTCAGTACGCTGCGGGTCTTCTTCCTCGAAGCCTCACTGGGCTCTTTTTGGCTGATCAGCGCTTCGAGCATCTCAGACGTTTCCATATCTGCACGAACATGCAGTGCACAGCCACCCACTCAAGCGGGATGAATCGGTCGAAGCCGATATGAGGCGGGTCTGTCTTTGCGCTCGTCAACTCGGAGAACTCACTTTCACGAAGGGAACGATAAGCTCCTCGACCGAGAAACCGCCATGCGCCACCAACGGCTCGCCTTTGTTGGCGAAGGCTGTTCGCTCACCGGCGAACAACGGCAAAAAGTCCGGCGGCAAAGCCGGCGAGGGCAGCTCAACGGTCCCGGGGATTTGTTCTGCCGACTGCTTTCGCAGCAGGTCGGTTGGATAGATGCGGACTCGCTCTCCGCGGGATTCCGCGATCACGCCTTGATTCGGGCGACCGGCGCCGGTTGCCTCCACGTTGCCGTGATCCGCTGTCAGGTAGACATGGAAGCCGTTATCCAGCAGGAGCCCGAACAACTGTTCCACGAAGCCGGATGTGCACCAGCTGTCGATCTGGCTCGCGATCCCTCGCTTGCCCAGCACCGCACCGTGCACGATCTCGTCGATGGTGTCGACGACGAGTCCCGCGACCTTGATCGATGGCTTGGACAGCTCTGCTGACAGCCCATCGAGCTGCTCGACGCGACGGATTCCCTTCCGATACAGGATTTCGCCGGCGCGAAGCCCCTGGTCTTGCCAGAAGCGCAACCAAAGTGATGGCTCGGCGCTGGTTCCTGCGATCGAGTCCGCAAACTCACGGGGCTTCAACCCGGAGAACAGCGCTTGCCGTGACACAGCCGTGAGCGTGGGCAGCCACGCAAAGCATGCGCCTTCATCGAAGACCAGCTTGGGTGCGCGCCCGGTGACATGCTCACGGATCTGCACCCACTGATCCATCGCCAGCCCGTCGAACACCAGCAACGCCAACTTCTTCTCTCCGGCACTGCGCCGCATAGCCAGAAAGCGCGGAACCTGGTGCAACATCACCGGTGCCGTCGCGGCGGGCAGGGATGGCAGGTCCGAGTAGTGTTTTCTGATCCAGGACACCAGCAGCTCGTCCGAGCGCTGCTGGACTTCCTTGAGCATGTCATCAAGCCCGTTCGCGTGAGCATGATCCAAGGCATGAAAGCGAGAGAGGATCTCGCCTTGGCTCTTCGCGAAAGCTGCCCAATCTCGATAGCTACCGTTTTCTGACGGCATGGTGTCGAGTAGACGCTTCAGTCCGTCGCAGACCAGATTGCGCCGTGCAGCCGGGTCCCGAACGATCCCGACCGCAAGCCAGTCCGGTACGTCGGAAGGCACCTTTTGCACCAGGATCGGATGCAATTTTCCGTCGAGGAACATGGAATCGATCAGCGCGCAAATGTCCGGATGCTCGAACGGGATGTCGAGCTTGCCCTCGGAGTCCCCGCCGTACTCGGGCGACGACGCCTCGGCGATCCGCGATCCTTCGATCCCTTTCCCTTTCAGAAAGCGTTCCCAGGCGGCCTGGACGGCTCGCAAAAAGGTCGGAAGTGAGGCGAACAGTTCGCTGATCGGTAGCCCTTCGAACGCGGGCTTGCTCCACAGGATGCCCTGGACATGACCCGCCAGCAGTGTTGGCAACGGCGTGTTGCGGTAGTGGAGCCGAAGCAGCTCCCGCCACAGGTCCACGTTGCCCGAGATCAGATGCGGCCCGAGCTGGAAGATGTAGGTCAGGATGAACTCCTTGGTCGCCGCCTCGCCCCAGATCTGATCAGGCGATTGAGAGGCATGCTTGGCATGCGCGTCGAACAGCGCTTCCCTGTACTCAACGCCGAGTCGGTGGACCACGCCATAGCTCAGACGCGGAAACAGGTTCGCCAAGCTCAGGCGGACCAGGCGTGCCTGACGCAGGTAGTCCCAGGGGAGGGCTCCCGGCTCCGCGGACCGCAAGTGAAGTACCAGGGCTTTTGCCGGCCCAGGCTCGCAGTGGTCCCAAGGCTGTCTCCAGCGTGCTTCGTAGTCGGCTCGGAAGGCGATCGCATCCTCGAACGGCAGGACCTCGAAACCTCGCCCGCGCAGCTCGGACAGGATGTGTTCGTCCAGCAAGACATCGTCCGGGTCCGCGGCGATCCAGAACCGCGCCAGGTCCGGCGGAAACTCCCCGAGGATGCGCTCGCTCCATAGGCTCATGATCCACCCGCCGTGGCGACCGATTCCGAGGCGAAGCCAGGTCCAACGCGGAGCATCATGATCGCGTTGAGGTCCGGGAGACTGGTCTCCGCGGCATCGAGGGTGGCCATCCGCTCCCTGTGCTCTTGCTCGAGACGCCGACGGCGATAGGCCCGCACCGCTGGCAGACCGATCCGGCCAATCGCCTGATCTCGGGCCTCGAAGGCGTAGCGGGCTCGTTCGCGAGCCTCTTGTAGCCGTGTGCGGTGCAGCTCCATCAGCTCCTGGATGTGCTGCTCGCCC
>NZ_DATITZ010000339.1:0-7985 GCF_035467215.1 Thiocapsa sp.
CCTCGATCGGGGGTCCGGCCGCGGCCAAGGTCGTGAAGGCGGATATTCACCCCATCAAGTACGCGACCGGCGGAAGCGCGCGCGAGCGCATGGTGGCCCTGCAGCGCATCCTCGGCGAAAAGGCCCCGCCCTGGCTCGCCAAGGCGATGGGTCAGTCGCCCGAGGAGCGGGTGCGTTTCGCCCGCTCGGAGGATGCGGCATGATCGCGGAGGAGCGCCTCGACCAGATCACCGAGGTGGTGCGCCGCGCGGGTCTCAACGCGCAGACCCTCGGCGCCTTGCGCGAGGCGTTCACGGATGTCCATTTCACCTTTTGCAGCGATGACGACATCGGGGTCGGAAAGCCGGTGCGCAGCGCCGACGGCTTCAACCTCTACCTCGTCGACGGGAGGGCGCATTGCCTGGTCTTGACCGACGATCCGGCGAACGCGACCGGTGTCGTCCTTGCGGAGGTCGACGAGGAGGATTGACCCTCGCTCGATTGTCGTCGGATGCCGGGCGCTTTCCGCCGGCCTTCGCCTTGCGCGATCCAGACCGGGGTCGCGCCGCGCCCACCCCATCTTCTTCGGTGTTAAAATCCGCCGGCCCGGGGCCAGACCTCACTCCTGCCGGTTGCGATGCGGTCCGGACCGGATTCGATCCTCGCTACACGCTGTTTACCTCGCCCCGCTTGGGCGATCAATCTGGTGGAGACCCCCATGAAATGCGCAATGTTGGTGACCGGCAACGGTCCGATCGTGATCGTCACCTCTTACGACTCACTCGAGAACCCCGACCTGCTGGAGCGTCTGAAGGATAAAGGCATCCCGAAGTTCCTGGCCTACGAGATCCCGATGGAGCTGGCCAAGGAGCGCTACAAGGGTCATTTCAAGAAGGTCATGAACGGGTTTACCGAGTCGGACAGCTTGCGGGTGCTCGATCACAACGGCCATCGCGCCTTCAATCTCTTCACTTGGGCGGAACTCGGCACGCCGCTGGCGCACGAGAGCCCGCTCGACGACCTCTATCACCAGCACTGAATCCGGACCGAACCCGAGGCGCAGCAAAGCGCTGCCCCGGATAAGACCAAGGTCCTTGGGCCACCGTACCGCGGTGGCCCAAGGACCTCGAGCGACTCCGATCAAAGCAGGCTGTAGGACACCGTAACCCCGGCCATGATGATGGCGACGATGCTCATGAGCTTGATCAGGATGTTCAGGCTCGGTCCGGAGGTGTCCTTGAAGGGGTCGCCGACGGTGTCCCCGATCACGGCGGCTCGGTGCGCACGCGAGTTCTTGCCGCCATGATGTCCGGCCTCGATGTGTTTCTTGGCGTTGTCCCAAGCGCCGCCGGAATTGGATAGAAACACAGCCAGCACGAAACCGCTGGATAACCCGCCGACCAGCAGACCGATCACCCCCGCCACACCCAACAACAATCCGGTCAGAACCGGTGCGATCACCGCAAGCACCGCGGGCAGCACCATCTCGCGCTGAGCGCCAAGGGTGGAGATGGCGACGCAGCGCTCATAGTCGGGTTGCGAGGTCCCCTGAAGGATGCCCGGATCCTCCCGGAACTGTCGACGCACCTCTTCCACCATCAAGAGCGCGGCCCGCCCCACCGCCTGCACCGTCAGGCCGCTGAAGGCAAACGCCACCATGGCACCGACCATGACCCCGACCAGAACTGTCGGGTTCAGTAGATTCACGCCGTAATAGGTCATGAAATCGGTCAGTGTTGCGGTATCGGTCGGGACGGTCCCGCCGTGTCCGAGCTGCAGCACCGTCGTGCCTGCCTTGATGAGCTCCATCCGAATCACCTCGACATAGGAGGCGATCAGCGCCAGTGCGGTGAGCGCGGCCGAGCCGATGGCGAAACCCTTGCCGGTTGCTGCGGTTGTGTTGCCCAACGCGTCGAGCGCGTCGGTCCGAGCGCGCACCTCGGGCCCCAGACCGCTCATCTCGGCGTTTCCGCCGGCGTTGTCGGCGATGGGACCATAGGCGTCGCTGGCCAGCGTAATCCCTAGGGTGGAGAGCATCCCGACAGCCGCGATGCCCACGCCGTAGAGTCCCTGATTCATCTGAGAGGCATCGAAGCCGGACGCGAACAGGAATGCAAGGAGTGTACCGGCCCCGACCGTGAGCACCGGGATGGCGGTCGAAAGCATCCCGACGCCGATGCCGGCGATGACCAGCGTCGCCGCGCCACCCTCGGCCTGATTGGCAATCCGGCGGGTCGGCGAGTAGCTCGGCGAGGTGTAGTACTCGGTGGAACGACCGATCACGACACCGGAAACCAGACCGGCGATGACCGCGCCCCAGATGCCCCAGATGTTGGGCATCCCGAGCAAGAAGAGAAACACCAGCGACACGACGACGATCATGGCCGCGCTGCTGTTGATGCCGCGTCCGAGGGCGTCGAGCAGTTGTTTTTGGCTCGCACCTTCTTTGGTCTTGACCAGATAAACACCGAGGATGGACAGCAGGATGCCCAGGCCCGCGATCATGATGGGCGCCACCACGGCCTTCATCTGGAGCGACGGATCGTGCATGAAGGCCGCCGCACCCAGGGCGCTCGCAGCCAGGATAGAGCCGGCGTAAGACTCGAAGAGGTCGGCCCCCATACCCGCGACATCGCCGACATTATCGCCCACGTTGTCGGCGATCACCGCCGGGTTGCGTGGGTCATCCTCCGGGATGCCGCTCTCGACCTTGCCGACCAGATCCGCGCCCACGTCCGCGGCCTTGGTGAAGATACCGCCGCCGACGCGTGCGAACATGGCCTGGAGCGAGGCACCCATGCCGAAGGTCAGTGTCGTGGTGGTGATCAGCACCATGCGGTGTGTCTCACCCGTATCGCCCGCCGGAATCAGCAGGTTCGCTAAGATGAACCAGAAGACGATGTTGCCGAGTCCCAACCCGACGACGACCAGCCCCATGACTGCACCGCTGCGAAACGCGATGCGCAACGCGTCCGGCAGCGAGGTCCGAGCGGCGGCGGCGGTACGTGTGGACGCCTGGGTCGCGGTGCGCATCCCGAAATAACCGGCAAGCGCCGAGAAGAAGCCGCCGCACAGGAAGGTCGCCGGCAGCCAGGTGCTCTGAACATGAAAATGGTAGGCCAACACGGCGAAGACGCCGGCCAACGCCAGAAAAACCACCAACATGATCTTGTACTGTTGCCACAGATACGCCATGGCACCACGACTGACGTGGCCGCCGATCTCACGCATCAGGGCAGTGCCCTCGTCCTGGCGCAGCATCTCCTTGAAAAAGATCCGGGCGTAGACCAGCGCCAACAGCGCGGCGATCGGCGCGATCCAAAAGACTGGCTCGTTCATAGGTGTTCCAGTGGACGTGAGATAGCGAAGAAACCCGCCGCGAAGGATGCGTCGGGCAGGACCCGAGTCCGGGACTCAGGAGGGCTGCGAACGCAAGGTCATTCGAGCGCGGTCACCTGAGCCGAGCGCCACCAGCCCCGATAACGGTTCTCGAGCTCGTCGAGATCCGGGAATCGGTAGAAGGCGAAGTCCGTCTGGTCGCCGACGTAGAAACCGCCTTGGACCATGCGGTAGAGCACGCCCTCCTTGACCTGCTTGAGCACCAGCTTGCTCGGCTTGGTGTCGTTGTACTTCAGCTCGTAGAGCACGTCGCGCAGATGTGCGAGGTTCGGATAGGGGAGATCGTCGGCCGCACCGTTCTCGGGGTCGGTCGCGAGCGCGCCGATGCGCAGCTCGGAGAACACGAGGCGAGGCACATGGACCGTGTGGGACGGATCCGTAATGGCATTGCAGAACTCATGCGGCTCCGAGCGGCTCGCGACCATCGGGGTGATGGGACAGAACTCTTGGTAGAGATGCAGGCGGCCGCCGGGCTCGGGGGCGTAGACCGAGCGCGGGAGCTCGAGCGTCTTGCCGTCGTTCGTCACCAGATAGAGGTTGCCGAGCGCGGAGACCGGGATGCGCGATAGGACGCGGTAGATCGAGAGATAGACCGAGCGCTTCGGAGCACCGTCGGGCTGGGTGATGCACCGCTCGTCCATCAGATGAAACGGGAAGTCGTCGGAGCGGAACGCGGGGTCGACCTCGAAAAAGATCGCCTCGCCTTTGACATGGGCCTTGGAACCGACCGCGTAGTAGCTGCCGAATGCCTCCGGCTCGAGCATCGACGCGATCAGGGCCTGCGGGATCAGGGACAGATACAGATGCTTTTCAGCCATGCCGAGCCTCGCCGTGATGTGCCCGGATCTCCGAACGGAACCGGTGGTTCTCAATTATCACCATAAATGCAGGCAATGTGGAGAGCAGATCAGGATGATGACCGAGAAAGGGACATCGAACGGGCGGTGCGTGCGCGATCGGATCGACGCAGCGAAGGAAAAAAGCCGGAGAGCGAGGGATGTTCGGAGCACCGCATCGGTCGAGAACGCCGAGCGCGAGCAGGGGGCAGGCCGTGCGGGAGGTGGGTTGGATACGTCCCTGTATCCGAGTCGACTCGGGGCTCGGCCTGCGCCGAAGCCCCTAGGCGGCTAGATCGTCCTTATTGTGCGGGAGCAGCCGGAGGTGCCATCGGGGCAGGCATCGCGCCGCCATAAGGGGCACCGTAGCCGGGAGCGCCGTAAGGGGCGCCGTAGCCGGGCGCGCCGTAGGGTGCGCCGTAGCCGTAAGGCGCACCATAGCCGTAGCCGTCGCCATAACCGTAACCGCGGCCGTATCCACGGCCATAGCCGCGACCGTAGGAACGCCCGCTGCCGCTCATGTTCATGTTGAAGTCGCCGGTACCGTCACCGAACATGTCGCCCATGTTGTCCCACATGCCGCTGCCGTTGTTGCCGTAACCACCCGGGCCGCCCCACCAGGCGCTGGCCGAGAAGGAAGCACCGGCCAGAGCGACAACGGCTGCAAGACCTGCAAACTTGATCGTTTTATTCATGTTCGTCCTACCTCTAATCAGGAAACGTTGGGCGCGGGCGGACCCGCAATGAGGTCTCCGAAGCCGGGGATGCGTTGTCTCCGACTGCGGGCTTGACGTGGAGCCAGCGGTCGAACCCCGAAGGGTCCGGGCTCAGCCCCGAAGTGAACCGTATGAAGGCGCAAACTGCCGACCGGCGCGATTTGCCGTCTTGCACAAATCCGGGCAGAAGGGGAGGTTGCAGGCTCGACGGCCCATCGGAGTAACGGCTAACCCTGCGAAGAAGCCCAGGCCGCTCATTACCGGTAGAAGCGGACCGAGTATAGGCGTCGATGGCGTGAAGACGCAACGCATTAAACAGCACCCTGCGGGTCGACCCGGCTGCCATCAGGTCAGCCGGGCGCCACCCGGAGAGTTCATCCCTAGACGAAATCGAGCCGACGCCGAGGACGGCAATCGAGCCAAAACAGGGGCTTCCGTTACAAGAACGGCTCATTTCGCCGCCGGGACAGGGACATGAGCCGAAGCGACAAACCTTATTTATTACGTTGGTTAAAATGGCACGCGACCGGACGGAGCAAGATAGCTGCGCCGGGGATGCCGCCGGACCGGTCGAGCTCAGTCCGGACGCGGAAGCGCGAGATCCTGCCACAGCCGCAGCGTCGGACCCGACTGGTTCATCGTATAGAAGTGCAGACCCGGCGCGCCGCCGTCGATCAGGCGACGGCAGAGATTGAGCACGACCTCGTGCCCGAATGCACGCAGGCTCTCCACGTCGTCGCCGTAACCTTCGAGTCGGCGCCTCACCCAGCGGGGGATCTCGGCACCGCAGGCGTCGGAGAAACGCGCGAGCTGGGTGTAGTTGGTGATGGGCATGATGCCGGGGATGATCGGCACAGTGACGCCGACCCGGTCGCAACTCTCGACAAAGGCGAAGTAGGCATCCGGGTTGTAGAAATACTGGGTGATGGCGGCATCCGCACCGGCCTCGACCTTGCGCTTGAAGTTGGCGAGATCGCGCTCGGGGCTCCCCGACTGCGGGTGATACTCGGGATAGGCGGCGACCTCGATCTTGAAGGTGCCCCCGAATTCATCGCGGATGAAGGTGACCAGCTCGTTGGCGTAGCGGAAATCACCGCCGGTGCCTCCGCCCATGCCGGACGGAAGATCCCCGCGCAGGGCTACCAGGCGCCGGATCCCCTGCTCCCGGTAACGGCCGAGGATCTCGCGGATCTCGGTCCTCGCCGAACCGACACAGGCAATGTGCGGGGCGGTCTCGATGTGGTGACCACGCAGCCAGTCGACGGTCTCGAAGGTACGGTCGCGCGTGGATCCCCCGGCCCCGTAGGTGACCGAGAAGTAGCCCGGCGAGACGCTGTCGAGCTTGGCGATCTCGCGCTTGAGCTTCTCCATTCCCTCCGGGGTCTTCGGCGGGAAGAGCTCGACACTGTAGGTCGGGGTTTGCTGTGATTCGGGCGGCATGGCTTGAGAGCCTCCGGCCTCCGGCCTCCGGCCTCTCGCGCGGTCAACGACTGCGCGATCGGTGGCTTGGATCCGGCGGCGAATGGGTGGAGATGAAAGGCACCGCGACATGACTCGAACGCCGAGCCGGCGCTGCGCGCACGGAGTGCGAAGCGCGCGACAGAGGCGCGACACCGCAGAGCGGTGTCACGAGCACTGACGGCGTGAACCGCGAGAAGCGACATGCAGGATCGCCGTCTTCAATCGACCCGGCATGCACCCGAGGCGACGCAAGCCGGCACGCGTTAAGCCCTTTCCCCAATGACTTAAACCGCGCCGACTCCAACGCATCGAAGTCCCCGCGAGGTCGCGAAACCCGCAACCTCGATCGGATCGCGAAGGGCGCGGTTTAATACCTGTAGTTCTCGGCCTTGTACGGCCCCTCGACCGCCACGCCGATATAGTCGGCCTGCGCTTTGGACAGGGTCGTCAGCTTCGCGCCGATCTTGCCCAGATGCAGACGCGCGACGTCCTCGTCCAGATGCTTGGGCAGCACGTAGACGCCGACGGGATACTCCTGCGGCTTGGTGAAGATCTCGATCTGGGCCAGGACCTGATTGGTGAAGCTCGCGGACATCACGAAGCTCGGATGCCCGGTCGCGCAGCCCAGGTTGACCAACCGTCCTTCGGCCAGCAGGGTGATGCGATGACCGTCCGGAAAGACGATCTGATCGACCTGCGGCTTGATGTTGACCCACTCGTACTGCTTGAGCGCGTAGACCTGGATCTCGTTGTCGAAATGACCGATGTTGCAGACGATCGCCTGGTCCTTCATCGCGGCCATGTGATCGTGGGTGATGATGTCGGTGTTGCCGGTGGCGCTGACGAAGATGTCGACCATGCCGACCACGTCTTCGATGGTCACGACCCGATAGCCTTCCATTGCGGCCTGCAAGGCACAAATGGGATCGACCTCGGTGATCCAGACGGTCGCGCCCAGCCCGCGCAGCGATGCCGCGGAACCTTTGCCGACGTCGCCGAACCCGCAGACCAGGGCGATCTTGCCGGCGATCATGACATCGGTCGCACGTTTGATCGCGTCCACCAGCGACTCGCGACAGCCGTAGAGGTTGTCGAACTTGGACTTGGTGACCGAGTCGTTGACGTTCATCGCGGGGAACAGCAACTGCCCGTCGCGATGCATCTGATACAGACGCTTGACCCCGGTGGTCGTCTCCTCGGTCACCCCGCGGATGCCCTCGGCGATGCCGTGCCAATGCTTAGGGTTGCGCGCGAAGGTGCGCGCGAGAAGGCCCAGGATGGACTGCCACTCTTCGTTGTCGTCGGCCTTGGGCGCGGGAATGGCGCCGGCCTTCTCGTATTCGACGCCCTTGTGCACGATCAGGGTCGCGTCGCCGCCGTCGTCCAGGATCATGTTCGGGCCGCCGCCGTCGGGCCAGTTCAGGACCTGCTCGGTACACCACCAATACTCGTCCAGGGTCTCGCCCTTCCAGGCATAGACCGGGATGCCGGCCGCGGCGATGGCGGCGGCGGCGTGATCCTGGGTAGAGAAGATGTTGCACGAGCACCAGCGGATCTCGGCACCGAGCGCGACCAGCGTCTCGATCAGCACCGC
>NZ_DATITZ010000340.1:0-16664 GCF_035467215.1 Thiocapsa sp.
CCGAGCAGTATCCGAACACCCACCGTAACCTGCTCATGGCCCTGCTGGACGCGGCGCGCTGGACCGATGCGCCCGAGAATCGTCCGAGCGTCGCCGAGCTGATCGCGCCGAGCCGTTACATCAATGCCCCGGTCGAGATCGTGCGTCAGTCCATGACCGGCACCTTCCGCTATGCGCTCGACGAGCCGCCGGTCGCGATGCCCGACTTCAACGTCTTCTTCCGCTTCGCGGCGACCTATCCCTGGCGCTCCCACGCGCTCTGGTTCCTGACCCAGATGGTGCGTTGGGGCCAGATCGAGAAGGCGATCGATCTGGCCGCCGTCGCCGCCGAGGTCTATCGGCCGGACCTCTATCGCGAGGCGGCCGATGCACTGGGTCTGGCGTCGCCCGCGCTCGACCACAAGCGCGAGGGTCTGCATGCCCGCGGCTGGATGCTCGAAGAGGCAAGCATCCCGCTGGCGATGGGGCCGGATCGCTTCTTCGACGGATCGACCTTCGATCCCGCCGATCCGCTCGGGTACATCGCCGGTTTCGATGTCCAGCGGCGTGCCTGCTCGCTGGACGCACTGGCGGCGGCGAACGGCGGACCAGCCGAAGCGGCGACGATCTGAGGCCCACGGCAACGCCCCGACAGACGAATTCCAAACACGGAGAACCGATCAAGATGAACAAAGAACGCTTGGTCCTGGTGGGCAACGGCATGGCCGGGATGCGCACCATCGAAGAGCTGCTGAAGCTGGAGCCGGACCTCTACGAGATCACGGTCTTCGGCGCCGAGCCGCATCCGAACTACAACCGCATCCTCCTCTCGCCGGTGCTCTCCGGGGAGAAGACGATCGACGAGATCATCCTGAACAGCCGCGACTGGTATGCGGAACGCGGGATCACACTGCACACCGGCGACCCGGTCGAGCACATCGACCGACGCAACCGGCTGGTGCGCAGCCGCTCCGGTCTGGAGGTGCCTTATGACCGGCTGGTCCTGGCGACCGGGTCTAACCCCTTCATCATCCCGGTGCCGGGGGCGGATCTTCCCGGCGTGCTCGGTTACCGCGATATCGCGGATGTCGAGGCGATGATCGAGACCGCACGGGGTTTCAAGCGCGCCATCGTCATCGGCGGCGGACTGCTCGGACTCGAGGCCGCCTACGGGTTGCAGCAGCAGGGCATGGAGGTGACTGTCGTGCACCTGCTCGACACCTTGATGGAGCGGCAGCTCGATAAGCCTGCCGCGGCGCTCCTGAAGGCATCGTTGGAGAAGCGCGGGCTGACCTTTCTCATGGAGGCCCAAACCGCGGCGATTCAAGGTCGCGACCGGGTCGAGTCGGTCCGCTTCGCCGACGGCAGCGAGATCGCGACCGATCTGGTCGTGATGGCGGTCGGCATCCGCCCGAACATGGCGCTCGCCCAAAGCGCCGGGATCCATTGCGAGCGCGGGATCGTGGTCGACGACACCATGTTGACCTACGACGCGCGCATCTACGCGATCGGCGAGTGCGTGCAGCACCGCGGACACTGCTACGGCCTGGTCGCGCCGCTCTTCGAGCAGGCCAAGGTCTGCGCCAATCATCTGGCCAAACTCGGCTATGGCCGCTACCAGGGCTCCGTGACCTCGACCAAGCTCAAGGTGACCGGCATCGATCTCTTCTCCGCCGGTCAGTATCAGGGCGGGGACGGCTGCGAGGAGATCCGCTTCCAGGATCCGGGCGCGGGCATTTACAAGAAGTTGGTGATCCGAGAAAACCGGCTCGCCGGCGCCGTGCTCTACGGGGACACGATCGACGGGGCCTGGTTCTTCCAGTTGATGCGCGAAGGGACCGACATCTCGGAGATACGCGAGGATCTGCTGTTCGGGCAGGCCCATCTCGGGGACTCCGGCCACGGCGGTCAAAGCCAGGCCGCGCTCATGACCGACGAGATGCAGGTCTGCGACTGCAACGGCGTGTGCAAGGGCGAGATCGTCAAGGCGATCACGAGCAAGGGTCTCTTCACGCTCGAGGACGTCAAGTTGCACACAAAGGCGGCGGCCTCATGCGGATCCTGCACCGGCCTGGTGGAGCAGATCCTGGCGAGCACGCTCGGGAGCGACTACTCCACCCCCGAGGCCAAACCCATCTGCAAATGCACCGACTACAGCCACGATCAGGTCCGCGCGGCAATCCGCGAGCAACACCTCACGAGTCTGAGCGACTGCTTCGAGAAGCTCGACTGGCGCCAACCCGACGGCTGCCACGTCTGCCGGCCCGCGCTCAATTACTACCTCATCTCCACCTGGCCAGCGGAGGCGCTCGACGACAGCCAGTCGCGCTTCGTCAACGAACGTGTCCACGCCAACATCCAGAAGGACGGGACCTATTCGGTCATCCCGCGCATCTTCGGCGGTGAGACCTCGCCCGCCCAGCTGCGCGCCATCGCCGAGGCGGCCGAAAAATATGCCGTGCGCTCGGTCAAGATCACGGGCGGCCAACGCATCGATCTCCTGGGCCTGACGAAAGAGCAGTTGCCGCACATCTGGAAGGATCTGACCGACGCCGGTTTCGTCTCGGGCCACGCCTACGGCAAATCCATGCGCACGGTCAAAACCTGCGTGGGATCCCAGTGGTGCCGCTTCGGCGTGCAGGACTCGACCAAGATGGGCATCGAGCTGGAGGAGCTGACCTGGGGCTCCTGGACCCCGCACAAGTTCAAGCTCGCCGTCTCGGGTTGCCCGCGCAACTGTGCCGAGGCAACCATCAAGGACTTCGGCGTCGTCGCCATCGAATCCGGCTGGGAGCTGCACATCGGCGGCAATGGCGGTGTCAAGGTCCGTGCGACCGATGTCCTCTGCCGGGTCACCACACCCGAGCAAGTCAAGGAATACTGCGGCGCCTTCATGCAGCTCTATCGCGAAGAGGCACGCTATCTGGAGCGCACCGCACCCTGGGTCGAGCGGGTCGGCCTGGCCTACATCAAGAAACGCATCGTCGAGGACGAGATCGGGCGCCGCGCCTTCTACAAACGCTTCCTGGAGTCGCAAGAGCAGGCCCAGGTCGATCCCTGGAAGGAACGCGCGGCCGGGGCCGAGGCGCACGAGTTCACGGCGTTGAAGCAGGTGAATGGGTGAGGAGTGAGGAGTGAGGAGTGAGGAGTGAGGAGTGAGGAGTGAGGAGTGAGGAGTGAGGAAGGAATGAAGGCGGCTAAGAGCTGAAAGCGGGAGGCTGGAGGCTGAAAGCGGGAGGCTGGGAGCTGGAGGCTGGGAGCTGGAGGCTGGAGGCTGGAGGCTGGAGGCTGGAGGCTGGGAGCTGGATGCACGACGCCCCAAACACCGCAACAACACGAGGCTTAGACAATGACCGCAGTCGTCGACGACATAACTTGGCTCGAAGTAGGCACGCTCGATGAGATCCCGCGGCAGGGTGCGCGGGTGCTCAAGCGAGACGAAGGCGATATCGCCGTCTTCAGGACCGCGGCGGACGAGGTGTTCGCCTTGCTCAATCGCTGTCCGCATCGCGGGGGGCCCTTATCGGAGGGGATCCTCTACGGGCGGACCATCGTCTGTCCCCTGCACAACTGGTGTCTGGATCTGGCGAGCGGTGAAGCGAAGGGGCCGGACGAGGGCTGTGCGCCCACCTATGCGACGCGGGTCGAGGGCGGCCGGGTCTTCGTCTGCGCAGACCCCGTTGCGTGAACGCCATCGCTCGTAGCCCGTAGGTTGGGCAAATCGCAGCGTGCCCAACCCGCGCCGGCATCACAGGGAGCGGTTGTGTGAGAGGCCCTCTCCGCGACGCCTGTGGGCGATAGGACATGCGGATGGCATCGACGTCAACACGTATCGGACCTGGACAATGACCGAACCGACCAAAACAACCTGTCCCTATTGCGGCGTGGGCTGCGGGGTGCTCGTCACGCCGCAGGACGACGGGGCGGTGACCGTGCGCGGTGACCCGGATCACCCGGCCAACCTGGGGCGGCTCTGCTCGAAGGGCGCCGCCTTGGGCGAGACGCTCGGGACCTCGGGGCGCCTGCTCCATCCGATGGTCGCGGGCGAACAGGTGAGCTGGGATCGGGCGCTCGATGAGGTCGCCGGGAGTCTCGGCGAGATCGTCGCCGAGCACGGGCCGGGGGCGGTCGCCTTCTATGTCTCGGGTCAGCTCCTGACCGAGGACTACTATGTCGCCAACAAGCTGATGAAGGGCTTCATCGGCGGCGCGAACATCGATACCAACTCGCGGCTCTGCATGGCATCGAGCGTCGCCGGCTACAAGCGCGCGTTGGGCGCAGACACCGTGCCTTGCGACTATGCCGATCTTGAGTCCGCCGAGCTGATCGTCCTGGTGGGTTCCAACACCGCCTGGTGCCACCCGGTCGTCTACCAGCGAATCAAACAGGCCAAGAAGGCCCATCCTGACCGCCAAATCGTCGTGATCGACCCGCGGCGTACGGCGACCTGCGAGATCGCCGACCTGCACCTGCCCATCGCGCCCGGGACGGATACCGTTCTCTTCAACGGTCTGCTCAACTGGCTCAGACGCGAGGACGCGCTCGACTGGACCTTTTTGGAGTCGCACACCGAGGGCTTCGCGGCCGCTTTCACGGCGGCACGCGAGTCGGCGGGCTCCGTGCCGCGCGTCGCCGCGGCCTGCGGTGTGCCCGAATCCGACCTAGCCGATTTTTACCGGCGCTTTGCCCGCACCGAACGCGTGGTGACGCTCTACAGCCAGGGCGTGAATCAATGGTCGTTCGGCACCGACAAGGTCAACGCCATCATCAACTGCCATCTGGCAACCGGACGCATCGGTCGACCCGGCATGGGGCCGCTCTCCATCACCGGACAACCCAACGCCATGGGCGGACGCGAGGTCGGCGGATTGGCCAATCAGCTCGCCGCGCACATGGATTTCACACCCGAGGACATCGATCGGGTCGGGCGCTTTTGGCAGGCCGACGGCATCGCCCGCGAGCCGGGTCTGAAGGCGGTCGAGATGCTGCGCGCGGTGGAGGAAGGAAGGATCAAGGCGATCTGGGTGATGGCGACCAATCCGGCCGTGAGCATGCCCGACGCCGATCGGGTCCGTGCCGCGCTGCGGGACTGCGAGCTTCTCATCTGCTCGGACCTCTTTGCCGATACCGACACCGCCCGCTGCGCCGACGTGCTCTTGCCCGCCGCAGGCTGGGGCGAGAAAGAAGGGACCGTCACCAATTCGGAACGCTGCATCTCGCGTCAGCGCGCCTTCCTCGAACCGCCCGGCGAGGCGCGTCCGGACTGGTGGATCCTCACCGAGGTGGCGCGCCGCATGGGGTTTGCCGATACCTTCCCCTATCGCTCGGCAGCCGAGGTGTTCCGCGAGCACGCAGCCCTCTCGGCCTTCGAGAACGACGGCCGACGCGATTTCGACATCGGCGCCCTGGCGGATCTCTCGGCGACCGACTACGACCGACTCGCCCCGGTCCAATGGCCAAGCCCGGCAGGACGCGAAGCCGCACGTCTGTTCGCCGACGGCCGCTTCTACACCTCGAACGGCAAGGCCCGCTTCATCGTGATCGCACCGCGACCGCCCGCGACCGCGCCTGACGACGACTATCCGCTCGTGCTCAACACCGGCCGCATCCGCGACCAGTGGCACACCATGACCCGCACCGGTCTGGCGCCGCGCCTGAGCAGCCACATCGCCGAGCCCTTCGTGCAGATCCACCCCGTCGACGCCGCCGCGCACGGACTCGGTCGCGGCGGCATCGCCGAGCTGAGCAGTCGATGGGGTCGGATGTTGGCGCGTATCGACGTGGATGCCGATCAGCGCCCCGGCTCCGTCTTTGTCCCCATGCACTGGAGCGACATGCTGGCCCGCCAGGCACGCGCCGATGCCCTGGTCAATCCGGTCACGGATCCCGTCTCCGGCCAGCCCGAGTTCAAACACACGCCGGTGCAGGTCCGCCTCTTTCGCGCGGCCTGGTATGGTCTTGCATTGAGTCGCGAGCGGCTGCTCGTCCCCGACGGACTGTCGCACGATGCGACAGGTCCGCAGCCCGACTACTGCGTCGCCATCCGGGCGCAGGGCTTCTGGCGCACCGAGATGGCCGGTCGCGAGCCCGTGACGGATTGGGCCGACTGGGCACGCCGCGTCTTCGGCGCGGACGGCGAATGGCTTGACTTCGCCGACAGCACCCACGGACGCTATCGCGGCGCCCGCATCCTCGACGGACGCCTCGCCGCCTGTCTCTTCATCGCCCCGACTCCGACCCTGCCGAGCAGCCGCTGGCTCGGTGAGCTTTTCGGTGCCGAGCAGCTCGACACCCGGGCCCGCACCGGTCTGCTCGCCGGCCGACCGCCGCGCGGCCAGGTCGACGCCGGGGAAACCGTCTGCGCCTGCTTCAACGTCGGCCGCACGCGCATCGAGCAGGCGATCCGCGGCGAAGGACTCCGCTCCACCGAAGCCATCGGCGCCTGCCTGCAAGCCGGCACCAACTGCGGGTCGTGCCTGCCCGAGCTGGGTCGCATCCTCGAGCAGACGCTTGACCGCGGCGCGGCGTGAACGGCAAGCGCAATCGGACTAGAATCAGCGCACACCCGAGACCCTGACCGCTGCACCTCATTGGTCCGGCCGGACTCGGCGCCTTGATCAGGAGAAATCAGTGTCCGACGTGCAAGATACCGCGCCTCAACCCGCCATCGTACAAGCCGTGCTGCGCCTTCCCCCGGCCGAGCAACAACGGCTCCTGGGTTGGTCGCGTGGCCTGGGGGAGATTCGTTACGGGACCTTGCGCGGCTTCAAGAAGGCGGCGGCCATGCTCGCACTGACCCGCGATCGCAAAGCAACCTGGCCGTTACTCAAGGTGTTGGCTTTGGCCTTGAAGCACATCGTCTGGGACGCGCGCTCCTGGACATTCCGACTTGGTGTGGGGGCAGTCCTTGCCACCTTTGTCGCGGCCGAGAACGGTGGTGCCGGGATCGTGGCCTTGGGAGGCGGGATCGGGCTCCCGCTGTGGATGTTGATCGGCGCCGGCGGCGTCTTGATCGGCCTCTTGGCGGACGCGATCGAGAAACGGAGGATGACGCGCCTCCAGGGTTAGCTCTGCGGGCAAGACGAGCGGCTTGACTTGAGTGAAAGGCACGACCGTTTGACCTCGCCATTCCTCGTTCGGCGCGATGAGCCTTCGAGCCGCACGCGTTCGGCTCCTTCCTCTCGCTGCACTGCGGACCGTTCCGACGGCGGCCGCTCGAATCGGTGCGGACATGCCCGCGTCATGCCGGCGGGATCTCTGCTAACCTTTCGAGACCGCCAGGCTCTACGACCGCCCAAGCTTCCCGATGCGCTTTTTCAATACCGAAGGACCGAACCGGGCCGAGGATCACTACACGCTGCCGCCGCTTTCGCGCTGGGATCTGGATGAGATCCTGATGCTGATCGAGCAGAAGAAGTATTTTCTGCTCCATGCGCCGCGTCAGACCGGCAAGACCACGTGCCTGCTTGCACTGATGGAGCAGCTCAACGGGGACGGTCGCTATCGGGCGCTCTACGCCAACATCGAAACCGCACAGACCACGCGCGAGGATGTCGCGCGCGGCATGGCTGCCATCTGCAGCGTGCTCGGTCGATCCGCGCGACTCTATCTCGACGACACACGGCTCGCCGACTGGTGCCGCACCGATGGCTCGGGTGTCCCGGCCGAGGATCGTCTCAGTCAACTGCTTGAGCTCTGGGCCGCGGCCGATCCACGCCCCGCCGTGCTGCTGCTCGACGAGGTCGACGCCTTAGTCGGCGACACGTTGGTCTCGGTGCTGCGTCAGTTGCGTGCCGGTTATACCCAGCGTCCCGCGCGTTTTCCCCAGACCATCATCCTGTGCGGGGTACGCGACCTGCGCGATTATCGTATCCACGCCAGCTCCGAGGCCGCGGCCATCACGGGCGGCAGCGCGTTCAACATCAAGGCCAAGTCCTTACGCTTGGGAGATTTCACCGCACATGAAGTCACGGCGTTGCTTGCAGAACACACACGCGAGACCGGGCAACTATTCACGCCCCGGGCACTCGAGCAGGTCTGGCGCCTGACGCAAGGCCAGCCCTGGCTGGTGAACGCACTGGCATACGAAGCCTGTTTCGAGATTCGCGAGGGCCGCGATCGCACCCGTCCGATCGATTCGGAGATGATCGACCGGGCCAAGGAGAATCTGATTCTGCGCCGGGTCACCCATCTCGACCAGCTCGCCGACAAGCTGCGCGAGCCGCGTGTGCGCCGGGTCATCGAGCCGATGCTGGCGGGCACGGGCTTGGGCACGGTTCCCGAGGACGACCGTCAATATCTGGTGGATCTGGGACTGCTCCGCCGCGACGGAGCGGGTGGATTGGTCGTGGCCAATCCGATCTACCGCGAGGTGTTGCCGCGCGCCCTGGCCGGCGGCCCCCAGGATTCGTTGCCGCGGATCAGCCCGACCTGGCTCGCAGCCGATGGCAGACTGGATCCGCGCCGTCTGCTCGATGCCTTTCTCGCCTTTTGGCGTCGGCACGGCGAGGCGATGCTGGGCAGCGCGCCCTATCACGAGATTGCCCCGCATCTGGTGCTGATGGCCTTCCTGCATCGGGTCGTCAACGGAGAGGGCACGCTGGAGCGTGAATATGCCATCGGCGCCGGTCGTATGGATCTATGTCTACGCTACGGTGCTCTGACGCTCGGCATCGAGCTGAAGGTGTGGCGAGACGGACGGCCCGATCCGCTGACCGAGGGACTGGTGCAGCTCGATGGTTATCTGGCCGGGCTGGGGCTGGACAGCGGCTGGCTGGTGATCTTCGATCGGCGGGCCGATCAACCGCCCATCGCCGAACGCACGGCCTGTGCGGAGGAGATAACTCCGGGCGGGCGACGGATCCAGGTGGTGCGTGCTTGAACTTGGGTGATTTCCGGAAATCCCCATCCCGACTGCGCATGCCCGCACAACCTGAAGGAGCCTGAGGCGCGCCTGAATGCGCATCGACACGTCGATCCTTCGTTGCACGTCCGATCAGCCGGAAGCAACGTCGCCGACTCGGCGTGACCGATTGTGGCTTTCGGGCTAATCCAGCACCCGGCCCTCGCCTGCCTCTTCGTGCGTGCGCCCATCGCGGATGTGATAGATACGCTGGAAGGTCGGGATGATCTTCTCGTCGTGGGTGACGACGATGACGGCGGTGCGATATTGCCGGGCCATGCGGTTGAGGATGCGGATAACGCCGAGGGCGCGGTCGCTGTCGAGCGGCGCGGTAGGCTCGTCGGCGAGGATCACCGGCGGACGGTTCACCAGGGCACGGGCGATGGCGACGCGCTGTTGCTCGCCGCCGGAGAGCTGCGAGGGCATGGCGCGGGCGCGATGCTCGACATCCAGCGCCGCGAGCAGCTCGCGCGCCCGGTCGCGCGACTCGCCGTTGGGACGGCCGGCGAGCATCGGCAGCAGGGCGACGTTGTCGGTGACGTCCAGGAAGGGGATGAGATAGGGCGCCTGGAAGACGAAGCCGATCTTGTCACGACGTAAGGCGCGCAGATCGCGGATGCGCCAGCCGTCGTCGTAGATGGGGTGGTCGCCCAGGATCATGCGCCCGCCGGTGGGCTCGATTACAGCACCCAGACACTTGAGCAGGGTGCTCTTTCCGGACCCCGAGGGCCCGACGAGTCCGACCACCTCGCCCGGGGCGACGGCCATGTCGACACCCTTGAGCGCGTCTACCGCGGTGTCGCCGCTGCCGTAGCGCTTGCGCAGCCCCTCGATGCGGATGCCTTGTGTGTCGTCAGCCACCGATGGCCTCCGCCGGATCGACCCGAAGCGCGGCGCGGATGGCGACCAGGCTCGCCAGCACACAGATGATGACCACGACCAGGAAGCCGCGTGCGGCATCGCCGGGGAGCAGCAGGACGTATTTGGGAAAGATCGGCGCCCAGAGGGTCGCCACGGTCTTGCCGACGACGAAGCCGATCACGCCGAGCCCGAGCGCCTGTTGCAGGATCATCCCGGCGATGGTGCGGTTGCGCGTGCCGATGAGCTTGAGTACGGCGATCTCGCGGATCTTGCCGAGCGTGAGGGTGTAGATGATGAAGGCCACGATGGCTGCGCTCACCACCGAGAGGATCACCAGGAACATGAAGATCTGACGGGCAGAGGTGGCAATCAGCTTGGCCTGGAGGATCTCGTTCATCTCGGCGCGGGTGTAGACGGTCAGGTGCTTCCAGCGTCGGATGTCGGCGGCGACCTGATCGGCATCCGCGCCGGGCTCGAGACGGACCAGGATGGCGTTCACCGAGCTGCTCTGGGTCTGGGCGGCAAGCACGGCATCGAGCACCTCCGGCTGACCGGGTCGGTTGAAGACGGGGTTGGCCGCGGTGCGGCGACGCTGCGCGATGATGGCGTCGTTGTCCTTCAGAAACTGCGCCTCTTGGGCGTCCTTCAGGGGGATGTAGACCATGGGGTCACCGCCCGAGGAGACCGCGCGCCGGGTCAGTCCGACGATGGTGTAGAGGTTGCGGCGGATGCGCACCTGCTCGCCGAGCCGAAAGCCGGTGGTCACGTCCGCGACCGCCTCGTAATGACCGCGGGTAAGGTGTCGCCCGGCGACCAGAAAGGGCGGTTGACCGGGCTCGCCGAAACCGCCGGGGACGACACCGACGATCATGGCGCGGCGCTCGCGCACGGCCTCGTCGCCGGCAGGATCGCCGGTCTGATTCGAGACGGCCTGATTGGCGGCGACGGGCCGCACCTGCATGGTCAGATAGGTGACGTTGGCCGCGCGCGCGACGCCCGGCAAGGTCAGGATGCCCCGGTAGAGGTCGTCGGCGAGTGTGGACGGCTCCGCGTAAGGGCCAAGCGTGTCTTTCTGCACCGCCCAGAGGTCCGCCCCGCTGTTGTCGAGCAGCACCGCGGCATCATCGACCATGCCGCGGTAGATGCCGGCCATAGAGAGCGTCACGCCGATCAGTAGTCCGAGACCCACACCCGTAAAGACGAACTTGCCCCAGGCATGGAGGATGTCGCGCCCGGCGAGGCTGATCATCGCGGGAGACCAGGGATCTGCTCGACGATCTCGACCCGCCGTCCGGGCCGGAGCGGGACGCGGGAGTGCAGGATCACGCGATCGCCGGACGCCAGGCCGTCGCGGATTTGGACCCAACCCTCCAGGTCCCGCGCGCCGGTCTCGACCGCCGCGAAGCGCGGACCGGTGTCATCCAGCACCCAAACGCCGAGCTGGCCGTCGCGCCGGTGCAAGGCGGCATTGGGCAGCGCCGAGGCCGGTTCAAGCGGCTCCAGGGCCACGGTCACCTCGGCCAGCTCGCCGAGTCGGGGCAGCGGTTCGGGCAGCGTCGAAAATGCGACCTTCGCGCGAAACTCCTCGGTGACGGCGTCGGCCCGCGGCTCGATCCGCAGCACCTCGCCGGGCAAGGTGTCCAGCGGCAGCGAGCGCAGCGCGATGCGGGCCCCCAGATCGGCACGCAGCGCCCCGGCGCCGAGCTGATCGAAGCGGACATCGATCCAGAGATGACTCGGGTCGATCACCTCCACGACCGACTGTCCCGCCACGACGGTGCTGCCGGGCTCGGCGTCGCGCGAGACCACCAGCGCATCCACCGGCGCGATCAGGCGCAGATTGGCCCGCTGCTGCACCAAGGCCTCGCGCTCGGCACGGACCCGCACCAGATCCTGCTCCGCGGATTCCAGATTGGCCACGGCCAGCGCCAAACCCGCCTCGGCGACCTGGGCCTCCTGACGCTTGGCCTCCGCCGTATCCTCGCTGGCCGTGCGGGACAGTAGAAGCTGCTCGTAGCGGGCGACCTGGGCACTGGCGAAGTCCCGCCGCGCCTGCGCATCGCCGACCTGGGCATGGGCCGCGACCACGCCGGATTCCGCGCGGTGCAGTGCCGCGTCCGCCGCGGCGACGCGGTCGTCGAGATCGACCGGATCCATCTCGCCGAGCAGTTGGCCGGCCTCGACCCGCTCACCCACCTGTACCTCGACCCGCCGCACCCGGCCGGCAAAGGTCGGACCGATGCGGTACGTGTAGCGCGCCTCGACCGTGCCCACTCCGAACAGGGTCGGGGTGACGGGGCGCATCTCGACGGTGGTCAGGGTCACGGGCACCGGGGCCAACGGACCCGAGGTCAGCGCCAACCAGAGGAAGGCGCCGATGAGCGGAACGAGCACCGCGAGCAGAAAGACGACACGCCGGCTTGGCTTGGGAAGGTTCATAAGGGGCTCGAAAACAATGGCGAGCGACTCGGGGGAGCCGTTTGACAAGGATGGGGATGGAGCCGCGCTTCGGCCTTGACTCAGGTCAAAGGTGCGGAACGCCCGCTCTCCGGGTGAGTCGAACCGCCGTCGGAACGCTCGCAATCCATCCCGTCGAGAAACAGCAAATCAAAGCGAATCGCTCGGGCTGCTCGTGCTCGCGGGCCGCGGATCAGAAGCTTGCCCAGACCCGCAAGGCAAGGAGGTCGTCGACGTCCGCGAGGTTCTGGTTGGGGACCGCGCTATCGGGCAGCCCGGGGGCCTCGAAGTCGCGGAACTGGTAGTCGGCCAGCACCCGCACCTGTTTGTTGAAGCGGTAGGTCAGGCCCAGGGTCAGGGTATCGAAGCGCCGCTCGGTCAGGGCGTTTCCGGTGGCGCGGTTCAGGCGGTCGAAGCGGGTGCGCAGCTCCAGTTTTCCGAAGAGGGTGTAGCCGCCATCCAGATACCAGCCATCTGCCTCCTCTTCCGGCAGAACCTCGTAGGAGGCGACCATCTTGCCGTTGTTGCTGACGGCGCCCGGAACCGCGATGCCGTCCGTGCCGTTGAAGATCATCCCGTCGGCCTTGATCCACTCCGCTGCCGCGCGCCAGGGCCCGCGGCGGAAGGTGGCGCCCAGCCCGTAGCGCTCGCGGTCGAAGTCTTGCTCGGTTTGCTTGAGCCCGGCACGGATCTCGCGCTCTCCGTCCTGGTGCCACGCGAAGAGCTTGAGCCCTTCGCGGAAGGGACCGGTGCCGCCGAAGATAAGCTCCGAGCTCCAATAGAGGTGCCGTTCGGGCTGCCCGCTCCCCCAGCCGTTGTAGATGGCGAGCCCGGTGCCGGTGCCCACCATGAGGGCATAGGTATGCTCCCAGGCCCCGGTCTTGAAGGCATCGAAGACCTGAATGCCGGTGTCGCGCCAACCGCTCGCCGGGCCCGTCGGGTCGTTGGCGTCCCCGCTGGGCAGTCCGTCGCTGTCGAACGGAAGCTCATTCACCATCTGGCTCCCGACACTGGTCGGGTTGATGTAGTCCCGCAGGACCACCGGGGTCAGACCCTCCTCGGAGCCGGGCATAAAGAACTGACCGATGCGGACCCGCGCCTTGGGGATCCGGTTCAGCGTAAGGCTCACATCGGTGAGCTTCACGTTCGGGGTGCCGTTGGAGGAGATGGCGTTGTCCCCCGCCAAGGGCGAAACCCAGTAGTTCAGCTTGCCATCGAGGAGCCGGCCCCGCAGGCCCAGCCGCAGATAGGAGAACTGGAGGGCGGAATTCTCCTCGAGCTTGGGCGGGATCTGGTTCAGCACCATCGGTTGTCCCTGCCAGGGACCTGCGGGCAGAGGATTTCCCCTGGTCTGCTGATGGTCGATGCCGATGAAGCCGAATGGCTTGTAGGCGGGGGCCGACGCGGGCTCGGTGCCCTGGAGCATGATCCAATTGGTCGCCATAACGGGGGTGGTCAGTGCGAGACCAGCCCCCAGGGCGGCGGTGATGAGAAATCGATGGGCGAGGGTGAGGGTTGTCATGTCGAGCGCCTGCAAATGAATCCGAGGTGTGTCTTGCCGATCCGCCAGACGATCACCTCGGCGACCTATGACGAGGCTCTCTTTTGCCCTCCCGCCACGTCTCCGAAACACGTTGAGCATCGAATCCAATCGTTATCGTTATCGTTATCGTTGTCGTTGTCGTTGTCGTTGTCGATTACGACAACCAAGGCCAAGGCATCCTCTCGTCGTGTTGTTTGACTGATTTTCGAACTGCTCCTACTCGATCATCACCTTGACCGACGCCTTGGCAGCCGTCTTGGGCAGCGTCGGCGGCGCGACCGTCAGTGCATCGATCTCGGCCTGATCGAGCTGCTCCTTGCCGCCGCCGCAGGCCATGATCTGGGCCTGGACGTCGCCCTTGATCTTGCGGCTGTGCTTGGCCTTCCAGTCGGTGCCGCCCTCGGCGACACGGGTGCGTTTGGGGTCGAAGTGAAAGTCGACCTTCTTCTTGGACTGTGGGCCCCAGTAGTTGACCTTGCCCAGATCGTAGAACTTGCGCTCGAAGCCTGCCTTCAAGAAAGCCTTGAGACAGCCGAGCAGATAACGCCGCCGCTCGCCGCTGCCCGCCCAGGGGTAGGAGAAGAGCGCCTTGTGCATGTAGAAGCGGCGATAGTTGTGCATGACGCGGTCGAGCAGCTCGGCGCGATCCATGGCGGCCGGCTTGATGATGGTCGTGACGAAGTTGTACTTCTCGTAGTCGAAGATCTCGACCTTGTCGCCCAGCTCGCGGAAGAGATCCGTGAACGGCCAGGGGGTGTACATGGCCCAGTTGGCGAGGTCCGGCTTCCAGTCGCGCGCCATCTGGTAGGTCTCTTCGAGCGTCTCGGCGGTCTCGTTCTCGAGCCCAACGATGAACTGCGCCTCGGTGAGGATCCCGGCATCGCGCAGCAGACCGATCGCTCGCTTGTTGTCGGCGACCGTGGTCTCCTTGTTGAAGCGGTCGAGCTTGAGCTGCGCCGCGGCCTCGGTGCCGAGCGAGACGTGGATCAGGCCGGCCTTGCGATAGAGCGGCAGCACGTCCTCGTCGCGCAGGATGTCGGTGACGCGGGTGTTGATGCCCCAGAGGATGCCGAGATTGCGCTCGATCAGCTCCTCGCAGAAGGCGATGAACTTCTTGCGATTGATGGTCGGCTCCTCGTCGGCGAGGATGAAGAAACCGACGTCGTGGTCGTGCACCAGGGTCTCGATCTCGTCGACGACCTTCTTGGGATCACGGATGCGGTAGTCGCGCCAGAACTTCCACTGCGAGCAAAAAGAGCAGGTATAGGGGCAACCGCGGGCCATGTTCGGGATGGCAACGCGCTTGTTGAGCGGGATGTAGTTGTACTTGTCCCACTCCAGCACGCCCCAGTCGGGTGTGATGGCGTCCAGGTCCTTCACGGTCGGGGCAGCCGGAGTGGCGATGATCTTGCCGTCGACGGCGTAGGCGATGCCTTTGACCTTGCCGCGCTCCTCGGGCCAACGGCCTTCGTCGATGGTGCGGACCAGATCGACAATGATCTCCTCGCCCTCGCCGCGCACGATGGCATCGATCCAGGGCGCCTCGCCCAAGACCTGCTGATACATGAAGGTGGCATGCACGCCGCCGAGGACGGTGACGATCTTCGGATCAACCTCCTTGACGATCTCGAGCAGACGCTGGGCCTTGTAGATGGAGGGCGTGATGGCCGTGCAGCCGACGATGTCGGGGCGATAGGCGACGATGGCGGCGCGGACCTGCTCCTCGGACAGATCGTTGGTCATGGCGTCGACGAAGCGCACCTCGGTGAAGCCCGCGGTCTTGAGCGCACCGGTGAGATAGGCCACCCACGCCGGCGGCCAATTGCCGGCGATCTCGGCGCCGCCCGAGTGGTAGTTTGGGTGGATAAAGAGAATGCGCATGCGTCGAGCCCCCGGCCGATGGTGAGTGTCAATGAAGATTGACAGTCGGCATCCTTGTCGTCCTTGACACAGGTCAAATTTGTCGTCCTTGACACAGGTCAAATCTGTCCGGCCGCTGCGCGTTGGTGTCTGTTGCCGGCGCGATCGCGGCCGATACGATCTGACCTAGGTCAAGGACGCACTGCCCCATCCCGGGACAATGCCGGAGCATTCAACCGGAGGATTCGCCATGACCGACTCGATCGCCAGCTTTATGACCGACGACCATCAGCGCTGTGACCACCTGCTCGCCGCCTGCGAGCAGGCGGTCTCGGGCGGCGATTGGACGCGACTCGCGGAGCAGTCCAAGGATTTCTCGAATGCGTTGCTCGGCCATTTCGACATGGAGGAGCAGGTGCTGTTTCCGGAGCTGGTCGCCGTCAGCCCCTGGGCCTCCGGGCCGACCGGTATGATGAACATGGAGCACGGTCAGATGCGTTCCTTGGTGGAGGAGCTCGAGAACGCGGTCGGTACGCAGGACGCAGACGCCTGTCTCGGCATCCTCGAGACGCTCCATCTGGTAATCCAGCAGCACAACTCGAAGGAGGAAGGCATCCTCTATCCGATGGCCGAGGAGAATCTGGGCGACCAGACACCGGACATCCTGAACCGGCTGCAGGCGGGCTAGACGATGGACAGAACACTCGACGTCAGCGATCTTCCCGCCCCGGAGCCGATGGAGCGGATCCTCGATGCGCTCGCCGACCTGCCGCCGGGCGATCGCCTATGCGTACTCCATCGTCGCGAGCCCTATCCGCTCTACGACATGCTGCGACGCATGGGCTACCGCTGGGAGATCAGCTCCGAGGACGATCGGTATCGCATCCTGATCTCGCCCGTGCCGAAGCATCAGCGTCCGGTCAGTCGGTTACGGCAACAGGGTGCGAGCCGTTTTTAAACCGCGCTCTTTGGATCAGGCTGCGTTCAGTACAGGATTCAAGGTTCGTCCCTGCTCACCGACGTCGGAGCCGCGCGGTTTAAAAAGATTAATCTGTTCATTTT
>NZ_DATITZ010000341.1:0-8494 GCF_035467215.1 Thiocapsa sp.
TCTACCTGGTCGAGACCGAGATTCTCGAGTCGGTCGGCCGATCCGACGAAGCGATGGCGATCTTCGACAGCGCCTTGCAGGCATTTCCCGACGACGAAAATCTGCTATACGCGCGGGCGCTCTCGGCGGTCAAGCTCGATCGGATCGAGCTCGCCGAGCAGGATCTGAGGCGGATCATCGAGATCGACCCCGAGCATGCCGATGCCCTGAATGCGCTCGGCTACACCCTGGCGGATCGAACCGACCGCTACGCCGAGGCCAAGGGCTACATCGAGAAGGCCTATGCGCTCAAGCCTGACGAGCCGGCAATCCTCGACAGCATGGGCTGGGTACATTACCGGCTCGGCGATTACGAGACCGCCCTCGATTATCTCAGGCGCGCGCTCGAGAGCTTGAGCGACGGGGAGATCGCCGCGCACCTCGGCGAGGTTCTCTGGGCCATGAATCGTCGCGAAGATGCCCTCGAGGTCTGGGAGGCGGCGGCCAAGGAGCATCCGGACCATGAGTACCTCAAAGAGGTCATGGGGCGGCATCGCGCATCCGGCGGCGAGCCGTCGCGATGAGTCGGAACCCGATCGGCCGGAGCACGATGAGCCAGAGCCCGATGAACGAGCCGTTCAGGTTCGAGCCGTCCCCCGAGTCGTTTTGGCCCGCGCCCGCCAAACTCAATCTTATGCTGCGCATCGTCGGGCGTCGGCCCGATGGTTATCACGAGCTGCAGACGGTGTTCCAGTTCATCGATCGTTGCGATCGGCTTAGGTTCGAGGTGCGCGAGGACGGGCTGATCCATCGTCTCCTCGACGTGCCGGGCGTCGCCCCGGAGGACGATCTGACCGTCCGCGCGGCCCGGACCCTCCGGGACGCGACCGGTTGCCGTCTCGGGGCGGATATCCGCTGCGACAAGCTGCTTCCGATGGGCGGGGGGCTCGGGGGCGGTAGTTCCGATGCGGCGACCACGCTGGTCGCACTGAATCGGCTCTGGGCCACCGGTCTCGACGAGGACGCCCTCGCGGATCTGGCCTTGCCTCTCGGCGCCGACGTGCCTGTCTTCGTGCGTGGATTTGCGGCTTGGGGAGAGGGTGTCGGGGAGCGCCTGACGCCGGTCATGTTGCCCGAGCCCTGGTACTTGGTGTTGTCTCCGCCCTGCTCGGTCTCCACGAGGGATGTGTTTATGCATCCTGAGTTGACACGGGATTCGGTGCCCGCCACACTAGCGGACTTCGTTGCCGGCGACGTCACGAACGATTGCCTGAGCGTCGTGCGACGCGGCTATACTCCAGTTGCGGAGGCCCTCGATTGGCTTTCGGGCTGGGGCGGTGGACGGTTGACCGGAACCGGGGCCTGTGTCTTTGCGGTCTTCGATGATCGGTCGCACGCGCTCCGCGCGCTTGAGCACTGTCCACCCAAGATGCGCGCGTTCGTCGCCCGCGGGCTGAATCGATCGCCGCTGATCGCGCACATGGACACGCTATCCTGATGCTGCGGCGTGCAGCGTGCGTGATGTCGAGGGCCAGACCAGTTTTTGGGGCGTAGCCAAGCGGTAAGGCACCGGGTTTTGATCCCGGCACCCCCAGGTTCGAATCCTGGCGCCCCAGCCATACCCCGTCGCGCCGCGACGCGTCGGTTTGCCGACGGTTCGTCGCGTTTCAGTCGAGCCCCGGTGTTGTCACCCCCCCCCCAGCAAGACGTCAGGAAATCGCCAGTGCCTGCCAGCCATTTGATGGTTTTTTCCGGGAATGCCAATCCGGAGCTCTCGGTCGAGATCGCCGGTTATTTGAGCGTCCCGCTCGGTAAGGCCGTCGTCGGTCAGTTCAGCGACGGCGAGGTGATGGCCGAGATTCAGGAGAACGTGCGCGGCCGCGATGTCTTCGTCGTGCAGCCGACCGGGGCTCCGACGAACGATAATCTGATGGAGCTGCTGGTGATGATCGATGCGCTGCGCTGGGCGTCGGCCAAACGTATCACCGCGGTCATCCCCTATTTCGGCTATGCCCGGCAGGATCGCCGGCCCCGCTCCGCGCGTGTTCCGATCACAGCGCGCCTCGTCGCCAAGATGATCGGTCAGTCCGGCGCCGATCGCGTTCTGACGGTCGATCTGCACGCGGATCAGATCCAGGGGTTCTTCGATATCCCGGTGGACAACGTCTATGCCTCGCCGATTCTGTTGGGCGATGTTTGGCGAAAACGCTACGACGATCTCATGGTCGTTTCGCCGGACGTCGGCGGCGTAGTACGCGCGCGCGCCCTTGCCAAACGGCTCGACGATGCGGATCTCGCGATCATCGACAAACGCCGTCCGCGCGCGAACGAGGCGAAGGTCATGAACATCATCGGCGATGTTCGTGATCGCTCGTGCGTCATCGTGGATGACTTGGTCGACACTGCGGGGACCCTATGCAGTGCCGCTGCAGCGCTGAAAGATGCCGGTGCCTGTCGGGTCGTGGCCTATTGCACCCACGCGGTGCTCTCGGGGCCGGCCGTCGACAACATCTCGGCCTCGCGGCTCGACGAGCTGGTAGTCACCAATACCATTCCATTGCGTCCCGCGGCGAAAGCTTGTCCCAAGATCAGGCAATTGAGTATCGGCGAGTTGCTCGCCGAGACGATGCGGCGGGTCTCGAACGAAGAGTCGGTCAGCTCGCTGTTCGTCGACTGATTTAATCCATTCCGGCGTTGCGATCCTGGTCGCGGGATCCTGCGCTTTTTTGTAGTCATCATCAACCGGAGAACGCCGATGAGCGTCAGTTTCGAGATCAACGCGCAGCCCCGCGCAACGGCAGGAACGGGTGCGAGCCGCCGCCTGCGTCGCACGGGTCAGGTGCCCGCCATCGTTTACGGTGGCCATCAGGAGCCCGAGATGGTCTCGGTCGGCCACAACGAGCTGCTCAAGCACCTGGAAAACGAGGCGTTCTACTCGCACGTCCTCGATCTGCGGATCGGGGAGCGCTCGGTGAAGGTCGTCTTGAAAGACCTGCAACGCCATCCCGCAAAGCCTTTCGTGCAGCATGTGGACTTTCTGCGGATCACGCAGGACGAGAAGCTGCGCATGAGCGTGCCCTTGCATTTCATCAACGAGGACCGCTCAAAGGGCATCAAGATGGGTGGGCAGGTGTCCCACAACATCACCGAGCTCGAGATCGTCTGTCTGCCGAAGGATCTCCCGGAGTTCATCGTCGTCGATATGGGCGATACGGATATCGGCCAGATCATCCATCTGTCCGAGATTCAGTTGCCCGAGGGTGTGAGTCTTGCGCATGTCCCTGATTCGGACGAGGCCGTCGCCATGATTTACGGCCCGCGCGGTGGCGGAGACGAGGAGACGGAGGAGGAGGAAGGCGCTTGACATCGCCGGGCGCCTGACGTGGCCGACGACAGTGCCGACTCTCTTTTCGAAAGGACGGTTTTTCGGCGCCGACCGGGTGCTCGATGGTCGCTTTGCCGGCCTCCTGTGCCCGTGTCGTGCGGCGGTCGGCGGTGATCGGTGAGCGAGCCCGCCGGCATCCGTTTGATCGTCGGTCTCGGCAATCCCGGCGAGCAGTACGAGGCGACGCGTCACAACGTCGGCTTTTGGCTCGTCGACCGGATTGCCGAGGATTTTCGCGAGGCGTTTCGCGCCGAGTCTAAATTCTTCGGCCAGCTCGCCCGCATTCGGCTCGCCGGGGCCGATCTGCGTCTGCTCAAGCCCTCGACCTACATGAACCGCAGCGGTCAATCGATCGCTGCGGTCGCCCGCTTCTATTCCATCCCTCCCGAGCAGATCCTCGTTGCCCACGACGAGCTCGACCATCCCGTTGGTCAGGTTCGCCTCAAGCAGGGCGGCGGTCACGCCGGGCACAACGGGCTGCGCGACACCATTGCCGCACTTGGCGGTAGTCGCGACTTTTGGCGTCTGCGGATCGGGATAGCCCATCCCGGCGACCGCACCCTGGTGACGGGCTATGTTCTCGGGCGTCCGTCCAAGGCTGATGCCGAGCAGATCAACACGGCCCTTGCCGATTCCGAGCGGATCCTCGATGACCTCGTCGCCGGCCGCTTCCAGATCGCCATGAATCGCCTCCACTCGCAACGGCGCGATTGAATGCCGTTCGGATTCTCATTCGCGGTTCGCACGCACTCGACCCCGCATGGGCCGGGCCCGTGAACCCCACGCCTGGGATCCTCTAAAATCCTGTTTTTTATCCACTAAACCGCATCGGCGACAGCGTCGATGAGGTCGGGCGAGGTCGAATCAGCATCGCGCGTCGATCGTTGACTCCGGACGCGGTTTAGCGGAGTTTGACAAATCGCAATACCGAGCCGAGTATTCCGTCTGATCTCCGTGATCGCCGCGTGTCTCGGCCCTTTCCTCAAAAGTGCCTCACCGCGCCTTCCGCAAACATCCCGTCGAATGACGCCGTATTCGGGATCGGGCAATCGCTCGCACTGAATCCGAAGTCTTCCGACCGGTCGGCGGGCGAGGTCGTCTCCGCGGCTTTCAATGACGGCTCATCTCCGAATTCGACCTTCCGTCGATGCCGGGTCTGGCGAGCCCGTCGAGCGGGGCTCGACCATCCCAACGACAAAGTTAGCCGTTCAATCGGCATGACGACTGGAGGAGTTTTCGCACATGACCGGAACATTGAAGTGGCCGTTGACGGCTGCAGTGATTGCATGCGCATCCGTGCCGACACTGGCATCGGCAACCAATGGATATTTCTCGCACGGCTGGGGTACCAAATCCAAGGCGATGGCGGGCGTCGCCGCGGCCTTGCCGCAGGATACGCTCGTCACGGCAACGAACCCCGCCGGAATGGCATTCGTCGGGACATCGCTCGATGTGGGATTGGCCTTCTTCAGTCCTTCGCCGCGGGGCTACGACGCGAACAACGACTTTTCGGTGGACCCCGCCTCGGGCTTTCCGACCGGGCCGTTCGTCACTCCGGGCCGATATGACAGCGAAGGGGATTGGTTTCTGATCCCGAGCTTCGGTTTCAATTACGAGCTGGATGAAAAAAGCACGATCGGCTTTACCGTTTTCGGCAACGGCGGGATGAACAGTGATTATCGGGATCGCCCGGTCTGGGAGAACTTCGCCGCGGCACCCAATCAGCTCGCGATCGGTCCCGGCATGATGCCGCCTCCAGGCACGATTGCGAGCCCCGGTGGACTTCTGTTCACGCAGACGAACCCGCCGATGCCCGTGACGGACCCGAACATGCCTCCGCCGCCGAACGGCAACAACGCCAACCCCGGCGGTTTTCTGAGCGCGACCGGCTCGACCGGTGTCAACCTCGAGCAATTGTTCATCGAGATCCCCTACACCTTCAAATTCGCGGATGGAAAGCAATCGGTCGGTATAGCGCCGGTTTTTGCGATGCAGAGTATCGAGGTCAAAGGGCTTCAGCCGTTCCGCGCGGCCTCCTTGTATCCGGACAAGGTCTCGAACAACGGAACCGACTGGTCGTACGGCGCCGGCCTGCATCTGGGATGGTACGGCGAGGTGACCGATCAACTGGCGTTCGGTATGTCGTATCGCACCAAGATGTGGATGTCGGAATTCGACGACTATAAGGGGCTGTTCGCCGATGGGGGCGAGTTCGATATCCCTGCGATGTTGAACTTCGGCGTCTCCTTCAAGGCGCGGCCGGACCTGACCTTTGCGTTCGACTACCAGCGTATCTTCTACGGCGAGGTCTCGTCGATTTCCAACTCGAACGACAACGACATCTCGCCCTGTTTCACCTCGAACCCCAAACCCGCGTATTGCCTTGGCGGTGAGGACGGACTCGGGTTTGGATGGGACAGCATGGACATCTTCAAGGTGGGTGTGCGTTACGACCACGACGAGAAGCTGAGTCTGATGGGCGGCGTGAGCTACAACACCGAGTTCGCCTCCGGTCGGCAGGCCCTTCTGAACATCATGGCGCCCGCGACCATTCGTTGGCACCTCACCTTGGGCGCGTCCTACCGCTTTACGGAAAAGGATGAGTTCGCGTTGGCCTTTTCCTACATGCCGGAGGAAGAGCTGAGCGGCACGAGTCCCAGCATCACCCAGGCTCAATCCGGATCCATCTACATGGAACAGATGGATATCCAGATCGGTTGGAATCACCGCTTCTGACGGGCCCTCGACGACGCTCGTCCGGCGTGCCGGGCAAACGTCGTCGCAAGGTTGTCAGGGCGGTCCCGCCGCGCCCGCGCCGGTGCGGCGGGCTTGCCGATTGCGTGAGCGAACCCGATCGGGCGTTATTGCGCCGTCATCGGCAAGCGACCGATCGAGATATAGGTCAGTCCGGTAGCGGTCGCGAGATGTCCGTCGAGAATGTTGCGGCCGTCGAAGATCACTCCGGCCTTGAGCTTTTCCTTCATCAACCGGAAATCCGGGCTGCGAAACTGCGACCACTCGGTCAGGACGGCAAGTGCGTCGGCTCCCTCCAATGCCGATACGGCATCGTCGACCAGTGCCAGATCGGCCCGCTCGCCGTAGATCCGCTGTGTCTCCGGCATGGAAACCGGGTCGAATGCCTGAACCTTGGCTCCCGCCTCCCAGAGCGATTCCATCAAGACCCGACTCGATGCCTCTCGCATGTCGTCGGTATTGGGCTTGAACGAGAGACCCCAAACGGCGATGGTGCGGCCCTTCAGATCGCCGTTGAAATGCGCGTGGATCTTTTTGAACAGCAGGTCCTTCTGTCGGAAGTTCACGGCCTCGACGGCATGCAGCAGCTGCGGGTCGTACCCCAGGCTACGCGCGGTGCGCTCGAGCGCGCGCACGTCCTTCGGGAAGCAGGAGCCGCCGTAGCCGCAGCCGGGGTAGATGAACTGGTAGCCGATGCGCGGATCTGAGCCGATGCCGACGCGAACCTTTTCGATGTCGGCCCCGACGGCTTCGGCGATGTTCGACAGCTCGTTCATGAAGCTGATCTTGGTCGCCAGCATGGCATTGGCGGCGTACTTGGTCAGCTCGGCCGAGCGCACGTCCATCAGCATGACGCGGTCATGGTTGCGATTGAAGGGGGCATAGAGCGCGCGCAGCAGCTCGCCGGTACGCGGATTGTCCGTGCCGACGATGATGCGATCCGGTCGCATGAAGTCGTCGATCGCCGCGCCCTCTTTCAGGAACTCGGGATTGGAGACCACGTCGAATTCGACTGTTACATCGCGGGCGGCCTGCGCATCGCGGACGGCGGCGGCCACCTTGTCGGCGGTTCCGACGGGCACGGTCGACTTGTTGACCAGGATGCGATACGCATCCATGTGCTCGCCGATGCTGCGCGCGACCGCGAGGACGTACTGTAGATCGGCCGAGCCGTCCTCGTCCGGCGGCGTGCCGACCGCGATGAACTGAAAGAGTCCGTGCCGTACCCCTTCCTCGGCGTCGGTCGAGAAGGTCAGCCGGCCCGCCGCGCGGTTCTGCTTGATCAGCTCGTCGAGCCCGGGCTCGTAGATGGGCACGCCCCCGCTGTTGAGGAGGGCGATCTTGGCAGGATCCACGTCGATACAGAGGACGCGATTGCCGACCTCCGCCAAGCAGACGCCAGTGACCAGTCCAACGTAACCGCTGCCAAAAATCGTAACGTCCATTCTTTATCGTCTCCGGGCTTTTTCGGTCGGATCAACAGTGATCGGGGGTGGCCGTCCGGTCGCGCGCATCGCACTTGCGCCGTTGAGATCGGCGCGCGGCGTCCGACTCGGCTCCTCGATTGTATATCCGCCGGGCCGGAGTGTATCGACCCGATTGCCTCGGGTGCGGCGCACGTCCCGGTTGTCTTGCGCGCAATCGTCCACGCCGGCTTGACGCTGGCGGTTTTGCCCCATATACTGTGCCGCTCTTTAAGGAGGGGTTCCCGAGCGGTCAAAGGGATCAGACTGTAAATCTGACGGCTCAGCCTTCGGAGGTTCGAATCCTCCCCCCTCCACCAAATTCTAGGCCGCAGAAGTGTCTTTGCGGGTTGCCTTTCCGGGCTGGGCTTGCGGCTTGAGCGTAGGTCCTCGAGGCGCGAAAACGACGTAGCCTGCCGGCACGGCAGCGTTCGCCCTTCAGCCCCGTGGTATGGCGTGAAAGCGCTGCGGGTGTAGTTCAATGGTAGAACCTCAGCCTTCCAAGCTGATGGTGTGGGTTCGATTCCCATCACCCGCTCCATTAAGATGTGTGCTTTGCGATCGCCCATGTAGCTCAGTTGGTAGAGCACACCCTTGGTAAGGGTGAGGTCACCGGTTCGACTCCGGTCATGGGCTCCATTTTCCTTTTTCGAGATTCAGTCGTCGATCTTGGATCGTCGTAGCAGTAGCGTCCAGCGCGACTTGTCGATTTGAACCATGCGGGGAGCCGTTCATGTCCAAAGCAAAATTCGAGCGCAGCAAGCCACACGTAAACGTCGGCACGATCGGCCACGTCGACCACGGCAAGACGACCTTGACGGCGGCGATCACGACGCACCAGGCGAAGAAATTCGGCGGTGAGGCGCGCGCCTACGATCAGATCGACAACGCCCCCGAGGAGCGCGAGCGCGGC
>NZ_DATITZ010000342.1:0-7498 GCF_035467215.1 Thiocapsa sp.
CGGGTGCGCTCGCTCGGGCATCGAAGGTCTGCGCAAGCCACGAAGCCGGTGTTAGCATGGCGTCTTTTGGGCGAGGAGAGCACTGCACATGGCCAACGACAGCATCAAGATCCCTGCGGGCGGCGAGAAGATTCAGGTCAATCCGGACCTGTCTCTGAAGGTTCCGAACAACCCCATCATCCCCTACATCGAGGGCGACGGCATCGGCATCGATATCACGCCGGTAATGTGTGCGGTTGTGGATGCGGCTGTGTTCAAGGCCTACGGCGGGTCGCGCAAGATCCACTGGATGGAGATCTATGCCGGCGAGAAGTCGACCCGGACCTACGGCGAGGATGTGTGGCTGCCGGAGGAGACGCTCGCGGCGGTGAAGGATTATGTGGTCTCCATCAAAGGCCCGCTGACGACGCCGGTCGGCGGCGGCATCCGCTCGCTGAACGTCACCCTGCGCCAGGAGCTTGATCTCTATGTCTGTCTGCGCCCGGTGCGTTATTTCACCGGCACGCCGAGCCCCCTCAAGGAGCCCCAGCACACCGACATGGTGATCTTCCGCGAGAACTCCGAAGACATCTACGCCGGTATCGAGTGGCAGGAAGGCACGCCCGCGGCCAAGAAGGTCATCGCTTTTCTGCGCAACGAGATGGGCGTGACCAAGATCCGTTTCCCCGAGACCTCCGGGATCGGTGTGAAGCCGGTCTCGCGCGACGGGACCGAGCGTCTGGTGCGCAAGGCGATCCAATACGTGATCGACAACGACCGCGCCTCGCTGACCTTGGTGCACAAGGGCAACATCATGAAGTTCACCGAGGGTGCCTTCAAACAGTGGGGGTACGATCTGGCGAAGTCCGAGTTCGGTGCCGAGGAGATCGGCGGCGGGCCCTGGTGCAGCTTCAAGAACCCGAAGACCGGTAAAGAGATCGTGGTGAAGGACGTGATCGCCGATGCCTTCCTGCAGCAAATCCTGCTGCGCCCGAAGGATTACGACGTGATCGCCACACTCAACCTCAACGGCGATTACATCTCGGACGCCTTGGCCGCACAGGTCGGCGGCATCGGGATGGCGCCGGGGGCGAATTTGTCCGACACCGTCGCCATGTTCGAGGCGACGCACGGGACGGCGCCGAAATATGCCGGCAAGGATCAGGTGAATCCGAGCTCCTTGATCCTGTCCGCCGAGATGATGCTGCGTCACATGGGGTGGACGGAAGCGGCCGACCTAATTATTAAGGGTGTAGAAGGTGCGATTGCGGCCAAGACCGTGACCTACGATCTCGACAGACTCATGGACGGGGCGACGAAGTTAAGCTGCTCGGGCTTCGGCGATGCTGTGATCGCGCGGATGGATTGACGGGCGAGGTCTTCGGATCTTCGAAAAAAAGGGGCGCGGAACGGAGATTCCGCCCCCGACTGTCATGGTATGTCAGCGAACCGTCGCCTCCGGGGGCCGAAAATCGCGAGCGCTCGGCCCGCGGCGATCAACTGACGCGGTGCACATTGGCCGCATGGAGACCTTTCGGCCCCTGACTGATCTCGAACTGGACTTTTTGCCCTTCGCGCAAGGTCTTATAGCCATCCATATCGATGGCCGAGAAGTGGACGAAGACGTCCTCGTCGCGGCCATCGGGCTGCACGAACCCGTAGCCCTTGGCGTTATTGAACCACTTGACAACACCGGTAATCATTTCAGGGCTCCTCCAGGAGTTGCAGGTCTCGCGTTGGTGGTCGTTGTTGTTGTCGTTGCCGATGTCTGACGGGTGCCTTGAAACCTCGGAACCGCGCCATAACTGCGTAGTATAGTAAGGTGATTTCGGGGGTCAAACCGACATCAGCCGGGGCGCTCCGAGTCGGTCCTCGTCACGGGTCGGCCCGGACGGAATCCGAACCCAGGCGCGAACCCAAGCGCGACGACTCAACCCGGACTCGAAGCGATGCCAAACCGTGCGATCGACATCGCAAGCCTCCAAAATTTTCCTAGAATCCCCAATCATGAGTGACGAGCTTCCGAGCGAGGAACGCGAATCAGGGCTGACCGTACAGGAGGCGAAACCCAAGCTTCGTCGGCCGCCCCTTTTCAAGGTCCTGTTGCTGAACGATGATTACACCCCGATGGAGTTCGTGGTGCAGGTGCTGGAGACCTTTTTCGCAATGAATCGCGAGAAAGCCACCCAGGTCATGCTGCACGTGCATACTCGAGGTCGAGGGGTGTGCGGCGTTTTCACCAAAGACATCGCCGAGACCAAGGTGTCGCAGGTGAATGACTTTGCACGCACTCACCATCACCCCTTGCTCTGCACGATGGAAGAGGCTTAGAGCCCGACACACCTGGTCGCTGCAGCGGCTCACACCGTTTCGTCAACCCTGCTTGGATTAGGCCAATGCTGAGCAAAGAACTTGAATTTACGCTGAACCGGGCCTTCAAGGAGGCGCGCGTGAAGCATCATGAGTACATGACGGTCGAGCATATGCTGCTGTCGCTTCTGGATAACCCGACCGCCGCGAAGGTACTCAAGGCGTGCGGGACGGACTCCGAGAAGCTGCGCCGCGAGATCACCGCCTTCATCGACGAAACGACCCCGCTGATCCCGGACAGCGAAGATCGCGACACCCAGCCAACGCTCGGTTTCCAGCGCGTTTTGCAGCGAGCCGTCTTCCATGTGCAGTCCGCCGGCAAGAAGGAGGTCACCGGAGCAAACGTCCTCGTGGCGCTCTTCAGCGAGCAGGACTCGCAAGCCGTCTATCTGCTCAATCAGCAGGATGTCACGCGTCTGGATGTCGTCAACTACATCTCGCACGGGATCTCCAAGGTGCCCGGGGAGAGTCAGGACGACGAGGCGCCCGGCGAGATCGACGAGCCGCGCGGGGAAGAGAAGGACGGCAACAGTCCGCTCGAGAGCTTTGCAACGAACCTCAACGAGATGGCGCGCCTGGGGCGGATCGATCCCTTGATCGGTCGCGCAGCCGAGGTCGAGCGCACCGTGCAGATCCTCTGTCGGCGGCGCAAGAACAATCCGCTATTCGTCGGCGAGGCCGGCGTGGGCAAGACCGCGATCGCCGAAGGTCTGGCGAAGAAGATCGTCGACGGCGAGGTCCCGGAGATTCTGAGCGACGCGGTCATTTATTCATTGGATCTCGGCGGCCTGGTAGCCGGGACCAAATACCGGGGTGACTTCGAGAAGCGCCTCAAGGCGGTGCTCGCTCAGCTCAAGCGCCAACGTCACGCGATCCTCTTCATCGACGAGATCCATACCATTATCGGTGCCGGATCCGCCTCGGGCGGGGTGATGGATGCCTCGAATCTGATCAAGCCCGTGCTGGCCTCGGGCGACCTGCGGTGTATCGGCTCGACGACCTACCAGGAGTATCGCGGGATCTTCGAGAAGGATCGGGCCCTGGCGCGTCGCTTCCAGAAGATCGATGTCGAGGAGCCCTCGGTGGAGGAGACCTTCGAGATCCTCAAGGGGCTCAAGAGCCGGTTCGAGGAGCATCACCAGGTCACCTACACCAACCCGGCCTTGCGCGCTGCCGCGGAGCTGTCGAACCGCTACATCAACGATCGTCATCTCCCGGACAAGGCGATCGACGTCATCGACGAGGCCGGCGCACACGTCCAGCTCAAGAGTCCGGCGAAGCGCAAGAAGCGCATCGACGTCGGCGATGTCGAGGCGATCGTCGCCAAGATGGCGCGCATCCCCTCCAAAAAGGTCTCGGCCTCGGACACCGAGTCGCTCAAGAACCTGGATCGCGATCTCAAGATGGTGGTCTACGGTCAAGACGCGGCAATCGATGCCTTGACGGCCTCCATCCGCATGAACCGCTCGGGTTTGGGGACCGAGGAGAAGCCGATCGGTTCCTTCCTCTTCACCGGACCCACGGGTGTGGGCAAGACGGAGGTGACGCGTCAGTTGGCGCGTATCCTCGGGATGGAGTTGCTGCGCTTCGACATGTCCGAATACATGGAGCGGCACACGGTATCGCGTCTCATCGGCGCGCCGCCCGGCTATGTTGGCTTCGATCAGGGCGGTCTGCTCACCGAAGAGGTCAACAAGCATCCGCATGCGGTCTTGCTGCTCGACGAGATCGAAAAGGCGCATCCCGACGTCTTCAACCTGCTCCTGCAGGTGATGGACCATGGGACACTGACCGACAACAACGGTCGGAAGGCGGACTTTCGCAATGTGGTCTTGGTGATGACGACCAACGCGGGAGCGGAAGAAACCGCGCGTCGCTCGATCGGCTTCACGGAGCAGGATCACTCCACCGACGGCATCGAGGCGCTCAAGCGCTACTTCACGCCCGAGTTCCGGAATCGGCTCGACGCGGTCGTGCAGTTCGGCTCATTGAGCGAGCAGACGATTCGAAGCGTAGTAGATAAGTTCGTGTTCGAGCTCGAGCAGCAGCTCGAAGAGAAAAAGGTGAGTCTCACGATCGATGCCGACGCCCGTATCTGGCTGGCGAGCAAGGGCTACGACCCGAAGATGGGCGCGCGCCCGATGGCCCGTGTCATCCAGAGCCACATCAAGAAGCCCTTGGCCAACGAGCTTCTCTTCGGCGATTTAGTCACCGGCGGCAGCGTGCGCATCCATGTGGAAGGAGATGCGCTCGCGTTCGAGATCAACGGCGAGCCGCGATCGCTATGAGCTACGCCGGAGCGACAGGCATCGATCGACGCTCCGAGTCATCATCGCGCCCCGCAGCAAAGGAGTGTCGGTCGGCGCGCAAACCCTTGAAACGGCGCTTTTCGTCTTTCCTGCGATAACCGTCGGGGGTTGACGCCGGCATCTCTGCCTGCGACGCGCGTAACCGGGGAACTTCTTCGGGGAGGCTCTTCGCTGCGTCTCGGGATGCCTTTCGTTTCGGCCTGACCTACCGCGCTCGATACACGATACGGCCTTTGGTGAGGTCGTAGGGCGTCAGCTCGACGGTGACCTTATCGCCCGTGAGGATACGGATGTAGTGCTTTCGCATCTTGCCGGAGATATGAGCCGTCACGGTGTGACCGTTCTCCAGCTCGACCCTGAATACAGTGTTCGGCAGGGTTTCGGTAACCGTGCCTTCCATTTGGATAACGTCGTCTTTTGACATAGTTTTTGTATGTTGTACTGCGTGATCGGATCCGGGCCATGAAGCTCCGGGAGTGTACCATAGGTTGAACGCCCCGGCGGGGGCAGCAGCGATCGTATCGTGCAGAGCCGAGCCGATTGCCCGAAGGTCTTAACCGAGGTCCAAGGGCCGAGCGCGCTCGAAGCCGAGCCACTTGTGGCCGTACCAAGCCTCGATCGGGCGGAATCGCTCTTTATACCGCATCTTCGCCGAGTCCCGAAGCCAATAGCCCAGATAGAGATAGGGGACGCCGATGCGTCGAGCCGCTTCGATCTGCGCCAGGATCGCGAAGGTACCCGGCGAGCGTTCCGAATCGGCCGGGTCGAAGAAGGTGTAGACGGCGGAGAGACCCTGCTCGATGACGTCCGTCACCGCCACGCCGACCAGTCGCTCCCCGAGGCGAATCTCGATGAAGCGGGTCGACCCGCCCCAGCGCTCGACCAGGAAACGGCGGTAACTGTCTTCGGAGGCATCGTCCGCCATACCGCCTTCGGGATGGCGCGCCCTCAGGTAACGTCTGTAGAGATCGAAATGGCTCGGCTTGAAGGCGGCCGGGGTGTCGAGGAGGCTCAGCTCGGCCGAGTTGCGCCGCCAGTTGCGACGTTGCGAGCGGTCCGGGACGAAATCCGCGACCGGCACGCGTACCGGCACGCAGGCCGCACAGCCGCGACAGGCCGGTCGGTAGACATGCGCGCCGCTGCGGCGGAAACCTTGATCGACCAGGGCCTGATAGGTCGCGCCGTCGATGCTGGCGGTGGGGTCGACGAAGAGGGTGCGCGCCCGATGCCCCGGCAGGTAGGAGCAGTTGTGCTCGCCGGTCAGATAGAGGGCGAGATGGCGCCCGGCAAGGTGGCCGTCGGCGGCATTCATGCTGCCTCCGCGTTGCCGTCGAGAAGGGGCAGGTGCTCGAGTCCGTCGTCCCAATGTCGACCGGAGGTCTCGGGCGCGGGCTGCCGACAGAGTCGATCCAATCGGTGCACCAGCTCGTCGCGCGGGATCTCCACGGCGCCCAAGCGGATCAGATGCTCGGTGCGCATCTGGCAGTCAATCAGGCCGAAACCCCAGCGCGTCAGGCGCTCGCACAGATGCACGAGTGCGACCTTCGAGGCGTCGGTTGCTCGGCTGAACATGGATTCCCCGAAGAAGGCGCCTCCGACGGCAACGCCGTACAGGCCGCCCGCCAGCTCGCCGTCCTGCCAAACCTCGACCGAATGCGCGATCCCGCGTCGATGCAGCGTCTCGTAGGCCATCACCATCTCCGGAAGGATCCAGGTCCCGCCGTGCGCGTCTCGCGGTGCCGCGCACCCGCGAATGACCGCGCCGAAGTCCCGATCCATGGTGACCCTGAAGGGTTGCTTGCGTAGCCGTTTGCGCAGACTGCGCGGTACCTTCAAGGACTGCGGAAAGAGCACGGTGCGCGGGTCCGGAGACCACCAGAGGATGGGGTCGCCCTCGCTGAACCAGGGGAAGATCCCGCGTCTGTAGGCGTTCGCCAACCGCTCCGGGGACAGATCGCCGCCGAACGCCAGCAGACCATTGGGCTCGCGCAGGGCGTGGCGAACGTCCGGGAAAGCGGATCTGTCGTGCGGATGCAGTCGCGGAATCATGTCGAGTCGCGTCCGACCGACGCCGGGACGGACGCAGCGATGCTGTCTCGGCGATAGGGACTGTGTGCCTGCATCTCGGCGATGTAGTCGTCCATGCCTTCGGCCTCGAGGGTGACGAAGCGCGCGATGGCGTCGCGGAAGGCCGGGTCGGCGATCCAATGGGCCGACCAGGTCGGGGTCGGGAGGAATCCGCGGCTGACCTTGTGCTCGCCTTGTGCACCGGGCTCGAAGCGGGCCAAGCCCTTCTCGATGCAATAATCCAGACCCTGATAGTAGCAGGCCTCGAAATGCAGGCTGTGGAAGTCCTGAAAGCATCCCCAATGGCGTCCGTAGAGCGAACGTGCGCCGACCAGATCGAAGGCGGCGGCGACGATGTCATTGCCGTACTCGGCGAGCACCAGCAGGAGGCTTTCGCCCATCGTCTCGCCGATGGCCTGAAAGAAGGGCAGCGAGAACGTCGGGATCCCGCCGCGCTTGTCGAAGGTGTCGCAATAGAGCCGATGGAAGGTGGCCCATTCCGCCTCCGTGACGGCGTTGCCCGGGATGCGTCGAATGCGTACGCCGGATTCGACGACGCGGCGCCGCTCGCGTTTGACCTTTTTGCGCTTTTCGGCCGTAAAGGTCCCGAGATAATCCTCGAACGAGCTGTAGCCCCGGTTGTGCCAGTGAAACTGACAGCCGACGCGTCCGAGCAGGCCCTGACCCTCGAGGAGTGCCTGCTCGTCGTCCGCCGTGAAGAGCCAATTCATCGAGGAGACTCCCGCCTCTTCGGCCACCCGGATCGCGCCCTG
>NZ_DATITZ010000343.1:0-8663 GCF_035467215.1 Thiocapsa sp.
TGGAATTCCTTTGCTTGTTGTTCGGTCAAACCCGACAAGGATTGCTCGGCCATCGATGTATCTCCGATAGAGAGGTGTCAGTACGGCGCCGTTTCAGAAATCGGCAACCAAGTGTCTTATTGAGCAGGAGCTTCCACGGCGACCGGGGCAGCCGGCGTCCAAGCATTGCCCGGCAACGAGAAGGCGTAGACGTGAACGGCAAGCGCGATGACCAGCAGGGCGGCGAACATCGGGATCAGCCAGGTGGCGGGGTTCAGCACCAGCCAAATGCGATAGTCCTGCTCAAGAGGTTTGTAGTCGAATACGTTCATGGGTCTCTCCTCTTAGAACCAGGGATTGGCTGCAATGATGAACAGATGCACCAGCGCGGCAAGGCCGACGTATGCGGTGTAGGTGATCTTGAACTGCTCGTGAAACTCTTTCGCCTGCTGCTCGGTTAAACCCGAAAGGCTTGCTTGCTCAGCCATGGTTTAAGCTCCGTCGTGAGAATGAGTGAATGCGCCGCCGATATCGATCGGGGAGCGATCCTCCGTGGCACCGACTACCTCCACGAAACACATCTGCGTTCCTTATGTCCCGGAACGTTCGGACTGACTTGCTGTCCTTGTGTGTCATCTTAGCTTGACAGGCTGAGATGTCAAGTTCCTTTTACATAAAAAAATAAGGGAAAGGCGGGAGGGGCGGAAAGGGCGCGATTCAGCCGCAGGAACGCTGCGTCAGCGCAGCATCGAGGCATTTGGGTAAGCAGCAGGGTCAGCGCATCGCGCGAGGAGGCAAGGACAGTCGGGGCACGCCCCGGATGATCGGCGAGGACTACGAGTGGCGAAGGCGGGAGACTGCGGGAGTGGGCGAAGAATCGCCCACGCGGGATCGGCTCAGAGGACGGACCGCAGATAGCGAAACAGGTACCCGAGGGCATAGATGGCACCGAACGCTACGAGTGCGACCTTGATCATATAGAGGATCATGGTCTTGAAGGGGCGCAGGTTGTCCATGGGCGTGGCGGCGACCTCCGCACGCCCCTCCTCCCCCGCGTCGCTCGAACCCATTGACGACGGCTCGGGTAGAGCGTCTTGTCGCGGCGCGCCTCCCGCACCGGCCCTCGGCTCCGCCTGCACGAGCTGATACGGCGAGGTGTTGGCGATCTTGAAGAACTGAATCTCGGCGTCCTCGCCTTCTCGCTCGATCACGACCAGCTCGGTTCCCAGCCCGAGGCCCTGGTCGGCGGCGAAACCCAGGGCGAAGGCCTCGGCGGTTTCCGCCTCGCCCTTGGCCTCCCAGGATTTAGGCTTGTCCGGCCAGGTTCTCTTTGCAGCGTATTTCACAGATGTCTTCTCCCGACAGACCGACGTTGAAGCCGGGAGGCGCCGTGGATCGGCGTCTCCCCAAAGACTGCGGGGGATTGTATGGCTGGACCCTACGCTTGTCACCGATCCGTCCCGCGGCTCGGCAGCGGGTTTTCGACTCCGGATCCTCGCGCAGGGGGGAGAGAGCAGATTCACGACTTGCGCCGGGAGATCCGTTGTTGGACCTCCCGTTTTTGGATCTCCAATGGTCCGCCGCCGGATCGCCGCCCTATCGCCGACGGAGGACCAGGCCAGGGTCAGGCCGGACCGGAGGGGTGCATCTGCGACTGAAGATAGTTCTCGAGTCCCACCCGATCGATCAATCCGAGTTGCTGCTCGAGCCAGTCGGCGTGGTCTTCCTCGGTGTCTCTGAGCAGTTGCAGCAGAACGGTCCGCGTCTGGAAATCCTTGTGCTGCTCACAGCAGACGATCGCCTCTTTCAACGCTGCCGCGACCTCGTACTCGACCTGGAGGTCGTTGGCCAACATCTCCGGCACGTTCGTACCCACGCGCAATCCGTCGCGCTGACTGAGATCGGGCGTCGCCTCGAGAAACAGCATGCGCCGGATCAGCATCGTGGCGTGCTCCTTCTCCTCCGTGGCCTCGTGCTCGATGCGCGCGAACAGCTTGTCGAAACCCCAGTCCTCGTACATGAGCGAGTGGATGAAATACTGATCGATCGCGGCCAGTTCGTTGGAGAGTAGGCGTTGCAGATGGGCGATGATTTCGGGGTTACCTTTCATGTCTGGGTCTCCGGGGCAGCTGTGGTCAGATCGCCGACTCGAGATAATTCGGCAGTCCGACGCTCTCGATCAACGACAGTTGAGTCTCGATCCAGTCGATTCGCTCTTCGCTCGACTCCTGGATCTCTTCAAGGTGGTGCCGGCTCACGAAATCACCCTGCTGCTCGCAGTGGGCGATGGCGCCGGCAAGTGCTTCGCGATAACGCAGCTCCATCGTGAGATCGCACCGCAGGATCTCGGGAACATCCTCCCCGATCAGCAGCTTGCCGAGATCCTGGAGGTTCGGCAGTCCTTCCAGAAAGAGGACGCGCTCGACGATCTTGTCGGCCTCCTTCATGGTCTCGATCGAGGCGTGGTAGACCCGTTTCTCGAGCGTCTTGAAGCCCCAGTTGCCGAGCATCCGCGCGTGCAGGAAGTACTGATTGATCGCGGTCAGGGCTTCCTTGAGCACCGCGTTGTGATGCTGATTGATGGAGGGTTGGGTTTTCATCTGAACTCGACCTTTAGACCTTTGCAGAGAATGATTGAAGATGCGCCGAAGAACATCTTGACACAAATGCGAATCGTTCCTATTATTTTCTCAACACCAAGGGGAATGCCGGGGAAGTCTCATGTACGTATGCGTCTGTCAGGCCGTTACCGAACGCCAGATCATCGCGGCGGGCGAGCGAGGAACGGAGAGGCTCGCCGACCTGAGGAAGGAATTAGGCGTACCCGGCGACTGCGGTCGCTGCGGCAACTGCGCGAAGGCGTTGTTGCGAAGGGTCGCCGAAAGCCGCCGATCACAAGCGGTCCCGGCTGCCGCCTTTTCGTGATCCTGCACCGCCAACCTCGCGCGAGAGCACACTTTATCCGATGCGAAACGCCGACCGATCACCGCCCCTTCAGTCCCGCACGCTCCGCGAACGCCTGTGCGGTACCCTGACGAGAATCGGCGGTGCCATGCCGCCGAGCCGGCGACGGCACCGGTGGTTGCTGATGAAGCGGTTTTTTCAGACGGATCAAGCTCGGCAACTCACCGAGCCGCCCTGCTCCCGTGTGAAATAACGTCGAAACGCGTCGCTTCAAGTGCGCGACGCTTTGCGGTTCGTCGAGCCGCCGCTCCCTAGTTCGCGACGGGCAAGGCCGAGAGATCCGGCCGCGGCGTGTCGTCCGTCTCCACCGGCAGGATCGGATACTCGATCTTCGGCTGCTCCCCGGTCAGCGCGTGCAGGAAGGCAACGATCTGCGCCGCCTCTTCGTCGGAGATCTTGGTCCCGAGCTGCGCGGTCCCCATCAGCGCGACGGCCGCACCCAGATCCCACACCGCACCGGAGTGAAAGTAAGGTGCCGTCAAGGCGATGTTGCGGAGCGGTCCGGCACGGAAGACGTACTCGTCGGATACCGTCTTGGTGACCTCGAAACGGCCCTTGTCGCCGGGCGGGAGGATGTCGGCACCCGGCTTGGTGATCAGACCGAAGGGGAAGTAGTCCTGTCCTCCGAAGTTGACGCCGGAGTGGCAGGCGCTGCAGCCCTTTTCGATGTAGAGATCGAGGCCCTGCTTCTGCTCGTCCATCATGGCCGCATCGTTGCCTTCGATCCAATCGTCAAACGGCGACCCGGGCGTGACCAGGGTCACCTCGAAGGCCTCGATCGCCTTGGCCATGTTGTCGAAGGTCACAGGATCCGGCTCGTTCGGGAACGCCTTTGTGAAGCGCTCGACATACTCGGGCATGCTCTTGAGCGTGACGACGACGTTCTCCGGTTTGTTCGCCATCTCGACACCGGCCTGGACCGGCCCCTTGGCCTGCTCCTTGAGATCCTCGGCGCGACCGTCCCAGAACTGTGCGGCGTTGAACACGGCATTGAGCACGGTCGGGGAGTTCCGCGGACCCGTCTGCCAGCCATGCCCGACCGACGTCGGGAGGTTGTCGTCGCCGCCCATGCCGAGGTTGTGGCAGGTGTTGCAGCTGATGACCCCGCTTGCCGAGAGCCGGGGATCCATGAACAGCATGAGTCCGAGGTCGATCTTCTCGCGCGTGACCGGATTGCCTGTCACCTCGGGCACACCGGCGGGGATCGGGAGAAGTCCTGCGGATTTCGCCTTCTCGCGCAGAGCGGAATCGTCCGCTGCTGTCAGGGTCGCGACGAACCCCATCGAAACGGCCAAGGCGATCATTCGCTTCTTCATCGAGTTGTCCTCTTTTGTCCTCAGTTCTCCAAGAAAGCGCAGTCGCCGCGGATGAATCGCCGCGCGCGCCGTACCCGCACCGAGTCTAACCGCGTCGCGGGAAACGGCAAACAAGTAGGCGCCCGGGATGTCGCCCTAACCCGACTCACTTCGGCATCGAAATCGCGTTATCATCTCGGCGTTGTGACACGGAATCGTAACATTGACGATGCGCGCCACGACATGAAGTCCGGCCCCCGGTTCGAGCTCGAACAGCTTGTCTTCCAAGGAATCAGGTCGTGCCGCCCCCAATCCCTCCGTTCGCCGCCCCTTGCAACCCCTGCTCGGCAGCGTGCGACCCGGCCATGCCGCCCGAGCGCTCGTGAGATATTCAAGCAACATCCTCATCCCGGTTCTGATCGCCCTCTTGACGGTTGCTGCGTGGGCTCTGCTCAATCGGCCCGCGGACGAGCCGCCTTGGCCCAATCGAATCCAAGGCTTCTCGTTCGCACCGATGCGTGCGCACAACGATCCGGCAGTCAAGAACTTCCCGACCACCGAGGAGATCGACGAAGACCTGGCCCTATTGCAGGGAACCGCCCATGCGGTGCGGACCTACTCGGTCGAAAGCACGCTCTCGGCGATCCCGCGCTTGGCTGCGGCGCGCGGCCTGAATGTCACGCTCGGTGCTTGGATCGGAGCCGATCCGGACGCCAACGAGATCGAGATTGCGCGGCTCGGCGAGATCCTGAGCAAAGGGTATCGGAATCTGGTGCGCGTCATGGTCGGCAACGAGGCAATCCTGCGCGAGGATGTCTCGGTCGCCGAGCTGACCGCCTATCTTGACCGGGTCCGGAAGATGACCTGGCTTCCGGTGAGCACGGCCGAACCTTGGCATGTCTGGCTGAAATATCCGGAGCTTGCCGATCATGTGGACTTCATCACCGTCCACCTGCTGCCGTATTGGGAAGGTGTCCCCGTCGAACAGGCCGTGGCCTATGCGGTCAGCCGCTACGACGAGGTCAAAGCCGCGTTTCCGGACAAAGAGGTCATCATCGGCGAGGTCGGCTGGCCGAGCAACGGACGGCGCAATCGGGGTGCCGAGGCGTCGGTGACGAATCAAACGCGGTTTCTGCGCCGCTTCCTCGCGCAAGCCGAGCAGGCGGGCTACGTCTACTACGTCATGGAGGCCTTCGACCAGACGTGGAAGACCAAGCTCGAAGGGGCCACCGGCGCCTACTGGGGCGTCTACAACACCGATCGCGAGCCCAAGTTCCTCTTCACCCAACCCGTCGTGCGCATCCCGCACTGGCAGGAGCTTGCCGGCCTCTCGGTCGTGATGGCTGTCCTGCTTCTGGCATTTCTCTACCGTGACAGCGCGACCCTGTCGAGCAAGGGCAAAGGTTTCCTCGCCCTGGTGATGTATGCCATCTCCACCGCGGCGGTCTGGATCGTCTACGACTACACACGGCTCTACATGACGCCGGCCACGGCCATCGTCGGCATCCTGCTTCTTGTCGGCGGGGTCGGCGTCATCGTCCTGATCATGGCCGAGACGCACGAATGGGCAGAGGCGCTGTGGCTACGCCGGTGGCGGCGACCTTTCCCGTTACATGACGTACCGGACGAGGAGCTGCCGTTCGTCTCCATCCACGTGCCCGCCTACAACGAGCCGCCCGAGCTTCTGATCGAGACGCTCGACGCCTTGGCCGCGCTGGACTACCCGGGATTCGAGGTCTTGGTCATCGACAACAACACCAAGGACCCCGCCGTCTGGCAGCCGGTCGAGGCGCATTGCCGGCATCTCAATGAAACCGTCGGCGAGCGCTTCCGATTCTTCCACGTGGATCCGCTCGCGGGCTACAAGGCCGGCGCACTCAACTTCGCGCTGCGCGAAACGGACCCGCGTGCCGAGGTCATCGCCGTCATCGACGCGGACTATGTCGTGCAGCCGCTCTGGCTAAGACATCTGGTACCCGCCTACCAAGACCCCGAGGTCGCCATCGTGCAGGCCCCGCAGGACTACCGCGACGCCGACCAGAACGCCTTCAAGGCGATGTGCATGGCCGAGTATCGCGGCTTCTTCCACATCGGCATGGTCACCCGCAACGAGCGCAACGCCATCATCCAGCACGGCACCATGACCATGATCCGCCGCCCGACGCTCGACGCCGTCGGCGGCTGGGCAGAGTGGTGCATTACCGAGGACGCGGAGCTCGGACTGCGTGTCTTCGAGAAAGGTCACAAGGCGCTCTACATCCCCTGCACCTACGGGCGCGGCCTGATGCCGGACACCTTCGCCGACTTCAAGAAACAGCGGTATCGCTGGGCCTACGGAGCGGTGCGCACCCTCAAGCACCACCGCCATCAGCTCCTCGGGATCCGCAAGACCACGCTCTCGGCGGGGCAACGCTATCACTTCGTCGCCGGCTGGCTGCCTTGGTTCGCGGACGGCTTCAACCTCCTGTTCAACTTCGCGGCACTGGCCTGGTCCGTGGCCATGGTGATGTTCCCGCTGCAGGTCACGCCGCCCTACATGACGGTCGCCGTGGTGCCCTTGGTCTTGTTCGGCTTCAAGATGTCGAAGAGCTTCCTGCTCTATCGGCGTCGGGTGACCGCGACCCTGCGTCAAAGCTTCGCCGCCGGCCTGGCCGGGCTGGCCCTCTCGCACACGATCGCCCGCGCCATGTTCGGCGGCTTCGTCTCGGGAGGTCTCGGCTTCTTCCGAACCCCCAAGCTCGCGCAGGCCCCGGCCTTTATCCGCGCCCTGGCCGATGCCCGCGAGGAGGGTCTCTTCGCCATCGCCTTCTGGCTCGCCGCCGCCTTGATCATGCTCCGCGACGACGCCTTCATGCTGGATGTCCGGGTCTGGGTCGCTGTCCTGATCGTCCAGTCCATCCCGTATCTGGCCGCAGTCGCGGTATCTTTGATCAGCGCGGCCAAGACCTTGCCGGCGAGCTTGGTCGGGCCGATGCCGGAAATGACGGGCGCGGGATCGACAGCGCGTGTCGAGCAGGGTCGTTAGGGCGGGCTGATGCGGCGTGGGGCTTGGCGGTTTTGATCGGGAGGCCTCCTGCAGCCAGCCTCCTGCCTCCAGCTGTCAGTTCTCGGTCTCAGATCTTCACCCTTCATCCTTCAGCCGTTCGCGCTGCGCACAGTCCATGTCCTGATCACTGGACACGTCGGATCGCTCGCTGCGGGCGAATCTCGTGCGCCGGGGGCTGGCCCGATCCGCCACGCCATCCACTTTCCTTCCCTGACCATCTGCAGACCGGGATCGGACAGAGATCCGGGTTTTCCCGATATAGGGTTTACCCTATACGCGATTTCCCTTACACTGCCCGCCAGGTAATCAACTGACCGGCATCCGATGCGCCGCCCGCGGCGCCGGATCGCCGATTGCAGAAACGGTCCTGCTCATGAACAAAACGCTGATCTTCGCCTCGCTCGGGGTGTTTCTTCTCGTCTCGGGCCCGAATGCCGAGGCACGCGTCAAACCGGGGCACGCTCAAAAGGGTGTCGCTTCCTACTATCACGACAGCCTCCATGGTCGGAAGACCGCAAGCGGGGCGATCTACAACAAGAACATCCCCAGCGCAGCACACAAGACCCTTCCCCTCGGCAGCAAGGTCCGCGTGACGGACACGAAAACCGGCAAGAGCATCGTCGTCAAGGTCAACGACCGCGGCCCCTTCGTGAAAGGCCGAATCATCGATCTCTCGCGCAGCGCCGCACGCGAGCTGGGGATGATCAAGAAGGGTCTGGCGAGGGTCGAGGTCGAGGTGTTGAGCGTCCCGAAGGCAAGCGGCTCCTGATCCGTGCAGGTCCCTCCCCCTCACTCCCAACGAAACATCCAGGCCGCAAGGGTCAGGAAGAGGAGTGCTAGACCGGCCAGGAGGCCGATCTGGGGAAGGACTTGAACCACTCCGGCACCGTCGATCATGACGGCCCGCGCACCCTCGACGATATGGGTCAGCGGCAGGAACCTCGACAGGAGCTGTGCCGCGCCGCTGGCCCCCTCCATCGAGAACCACACCCCCGAGAGCAGCAGCATCGGCCAAGAGATGAGGTTCAGCAGACCGTCCGCGACCTCCTCGGTGCGCAGACGCGAGGAGACGATCAGGCCGAGGCTGATCAAACAGAGCGCACCGGCCACATAAACCAGCGCCAACGCCAGGTAGGAGCCGTGCATCGGGAAGTCCAGCAACAGGCTGGCACCGCTATAGACCACCAAGCTCGCCCCGAGAACGACCAGCAGACGCGAGAACACCTGTGCGGTGAGAAACTCCCAGGGACTCAGCGGCGTTGCCTTCAGACGACGCAGTACACCGTTCTTGCGGTAGCGCACGATCACCCAGCCGACACCCCAAAGGCTGGAGAACATGATGTTCATCGCCAGCACGCCGGGTAGCACCCAGTCGACAT
>NZ_DATITZ010000344.1:0-4872 GCF_035467215.1 Thiocapsa sp.
TGCTTCGCCCGATCCACGGCATCGGCGACATCGGCGCGCGGGATGCGATGCAACCCGGCGCAGTGGCGCAGATACTCGTCGACGCGCAGCTCGGGATAGAGCGGCGGGCGCTCCGGCAGATAGCCCAGATGTCGCTTGGCCGCAACCGGGTGCCGCGCAAGATCGATGTCCAGAATCTCGACCCGCCCGCCGCTGGGCGCAAGTGTCCCGCTCAGCAGGCGCAGACAGGTGGTCTTGCCGGCCCCGTTCGGCCCGAGCAGGCCCAACACCTCGCCCTGCCGCAGCTCGAAATCGAGGCCGCACAAGGCCCGACGGGCTCCGAAGCGGCGGCTGAGATCGGTGACGCGGGCGAGTGTGTCCATGACGACGGAACGATACCCTGTGCTTGCGGCATTGCCAAACCGCTCCCTATCGGATCGGTGGACGGATCGACGATCACCTTGAATAATGCCGGGGAATCATCCCGACCCCCGGAACAGAGAATCGCACATGTGGCTGAACCTGGTTTTCCTGTTGTTGCTCGCACTTATCATCATGCCCACGGCCGTTCTGCTCTTCGGGGTCACACGGTGGCAGGCCGGCACGACACGCCTGCAATCACGTCTCGAGGCCGGCCGCGGGAGGATCATCCCCAACACCTATGACTCGAGCGAGCTGGAGGGGCTTCCCGCGCCCGTGCAGCGCTACTTTCTCGAGAGCTTAAAGGACGGCCAGCCCATCATCTCCGCCGCCGAGCTGGGGCTCGCAGGCGAGATCGACCTCGGCCGCGGTCAGGGCAAATGGTACCCAGCAACCGCGACCCAATCGGTGGTCATGCAGCGTCCGGGATTCCATTGGGACGCCCGGGTACGCATCGCCCCGGCGACCAAGGTTTTCGTGCTCGATGCCTATATCGCCGGCACGGGCGTGTTGAAGGCCGCGCTCTTCGGCCTCTTCCCGGTCGTAAAGGTCCCGAGCAGCCCGGAGCTGACACATGCCGAGCTGATGCGCTTCCTTGCCGAAGCGCCCTTGTACCCGACCAAGCTCCTGCCGAGCCAAGGGGTGGTTTGGGAGCCGATCGACGATCGCTCGGCCCGCGCCACGCTCGCCGACGGCGATCTGAGCGTGTCGCTCGTCTTCGACTTCGACGAGGCCGGTCTGATCGGCGGCGTGCGCGCGAGCGGGCGTTACCGCGCGCTGGACGGCAAGATGGTCCAAACCCCCTGGGAGGCCAGCTTCTCGGAGTACAAGGACCGCAGCGAGATGCGGATCCCGGTGCAGGCCGAGGTCGCCTGGATTCTTCCGGAGGGGCGCACGCCCTACTGGCGGGGTCGGGTGACCGAGGTGATGTACAAATTCTCCGCCTGAGCGGCGTCGTTTGCGGGTGAGGTCGGTTACGGCAGACTCCGCTCGAGCGCCTTCGAGCGGGCGAAACGCTGATATGTCCACTGCTTTTCGTACGCGCGCTCGAGGGTGTAGAGGAGCGAATTCATCATCCTTTGAGGCAGGACCACGGCGTCGGTCCGCAGGACTTCGCGGCCGTTCTCCTCGAAGAAGAGCAGCGCGGGGAGATGCGACAACCCCGTCGCGGCGTACCACGCCGCCGGCGTCCTCCGTGTACCGTCGGGCGCCAGCACAGGTGTCTCGGCGTCGCCGGCGTCGAGCCGGACGATCTCGAAACCCGCCAACAGCCGGCGTACCCGGGGCAGAGCCAGCACCTCGGTGTGGAAGGCCTCGCACCCGGCGCAACCGTCGGTCTCGAAGATCACGAGCAAGGGCTGCCGGGCCGCGATGCGGCTTCGATCCAAGGCATACGGGGGAGCACTGAAGAGCGGATCGGGCGCCAAGCTGTAGGTCGATCGCACCGTCTCGGACTTACGCACGCGCTCGGCAATAAAATCGCGAAAGGATTGCCCCCGATCATAAGCGACCTCCAGGTAGTCCAGCTCCAGCCCGAAGCGCTCCGGGTCTCGATAGCCGACCGCGCGATACAGGGGCTCGCCGTTCGTGCCGTAGAAGAGCAGGGTCGGCGCGAACCCGGCCCCCTCGCGCTCGGCAAACGCCTTCACACGCATCGGCTCGCCGCCGGGGCCGACCATCTCCGCGTCGCTGAACATCTCTAATCCGATGGCATCGAACCTGGATTTCACCCTGGCGGCGATCGCCTCGTCGCCGAGGGTCCGGCGGATGAACTGCGCACAGTAGGAACAGCCCTCGGTCGTGAACAGCACCATGATCCCCTCTTTACCCTCTGCCTCCGCATCGGCAAGGTCGTCGCGTAGATCCAGAAAACTCACCTTGAACCAGTCCGGATAGGCGACGTGCGCGAGCGCGGAGTCATCGAAGTCTCTCGCCGAGACGACGGAAGGAGCTGCAAACCAAAAGAGCACGAGCCACAGGAGCATGAGCCGGAAGCGCAGGACGAGCAAAGAAGGGTAGGCAATATGACGGGGCATAGCGGACATCCGATTTCATTGATTTTCCAACAGTATAGGGATCCTCGCGTCGATCAGGGCCGGCGTCGTCGAAGCGTCGTCAAAAGGTCGTTTTGTCGCCAGCCGTCGTTTTGACCGGGCTGCTACACATACCCTATAGCCCGGGCAAGGCGCTCGGGTTGTATCTCGGCATCACCCGCAACGGCAAGACACAAAAACCGGGTACCCTGGCGGGTGCGCAAAACCTGCCGATCGAGTGGCTGACGGTCGACAACGGCGGCACGCTGCGTTCGCCCGAGTCGTTGCGTCGCTTGACGGTCTTGGCGGAGATCGACCCGGAGGCGCCGCAGATCGCCTTCTGCAACGCCGGTCACAATTCCGCGCTCGGGTGGTTCGTCGCGAGCGAGCTGCTGGGCAATACGCAGGCGCGACTCTATGACGGCTCGATGGCGCAGTGGAGTCGGCTGGAAGAGCGGCCCGTCGAGCGAAAAATTGCCGTCGCCGAATGACGGGGCGCGAGCGGCGGTGACCAGTGGTTGGTTGTCCGCCGCGCAAGATTCGGAGGATGGCGGCGACCGGCGCAAGGTGCTCAGTCCGGCAGTCCGGCGCGCCGCAGATCCTCCAGGAAACGATCGCGATAGATCGGATCCTTGATCGGAAAGGCGCGTCGGACATGCGACACGGAGAAGGCCGGGTCCAGCGCCAGGATCTCGCGGGTCTCCCACTCGGCATCCCCGGGTCGATCGGCCGCGGCATAAGCCGCCGCGAGCCAGACGCGACTCAATTGAAAACTCGGACTCATCTCGACGGCGGCCTCGAAATCGGCCAAGGCCCGGTCGATGTCGCCGCTCTCGTAGTGGAGCGCCCCGCGCACGAGTCGGTAGATTGCCGGCACGCGGGGATTCAGACGGACCGCCCGCTCCATGCTGACCCATCCGTCGTCGGCTCGACCTGCGAAGTGAAGGATCCAGGCCAGCAACGCATGGGCATCGGCGTAGTTGGGCTTGATCGCGATCGCCTCCTCGGCGCTGCGCATGGCGGCTGCATAGTTGCGTCGAAACAGCTCGATCTGGCCTTGGACGAAATGGATTTGAGGGACCATCGGATCGAGCGACCTCGCTTTGGCGATCAACTCTTCCGCCTTCGCGAGCCCGTCCTCCGCACCGAGGTCCCATCCGTCGAACGCATCGCGCCCATAGACCAGTGCGAGGCCGGCATAGGCACGGGCGAATTCCGGGTCGATGGCAATTGCTCGGCGGTAGTGATCGATCGCCATTTGGGTATCCTGGAGCGAACGTCTTCCATGGTGGTCGAGTCCGCGCAGAAAGGCATCGTATGCCTCGATGCTCGGGACGTGACTGCGACCCAACCTCGCGCGATCGCTCGGGGCAATCTCGACCTCGATCGCCGAGAGGATGCTGGCCGCGATCTCGTCCTGCAGCGCGAAAAGGTCATCGATCCGCAGGTCATAGCGTTCCGCCCAAAGATTGCTGCCGCGCAGACCATCGACGAGCCGCACATTGATCCGAATCCGGTCCGCGGAACGTTGAACACTGCCTTTGAGGACATATTCGGCGCCGAGCTCGCGAGCGATCGTACGCTCGTCTTCGGTGCTGCCCCGATAGGCAAAGGCGGAATTGCGGGCGACCACCCAGAGGCTCGAGAGCTTCGACAGATCGGTAATCAGGTCTTCGGTGATCCCGTCGGCGAAGTAATCCTGCTCCGGAACGGCGCCTAGGTTAACGAAGGGTAGCACCGCGATTCCGGGGGTCTGTGCCGGTGCCGGAACCGTGCCCCCGCCATCGGACAGCGTTGGATCGCCACCGTTCGGGAGAACAAGCCAGACACCGATCAAGACGAGCGCGACGAACGGAATCAGGACGCGAAAGGCGATCGACGATCGGGGCTGTGCAGCACGCCCGGCGGTGAGATGCGGCTCGTCGGGCACCCCGCCGTGGACCTCGGCGATCAGGCGGTAGCCGCTCTTGGAAAGTGTCTCGATGTAGTGCGGGTGACGGGCCTCATCGCCCAGCGCCTTGCGCAGCTTGATGATGGCGCTGGTCACCGCATCGTAGGTCACGACCATCCCGGACCATGCCTCCGCCTCCAACTCCTCGCGCGAGACCACGGCCCCCGGCCGCGCGGCGAGAAAACAGAGGACCTGCATGACCTTCGGCTCGAGCTTGACCCTCCTAGTCCCGCGACGGATCTCGTTGGAGCGTGGATGGACCTCCCAGTCGCCGACGGCGAAGGGTGTTTCAAGCCGCGAAAAGGTGTCCGGATCGGGGATCGTCGCCAAGGGTCAAGCCTCTATCGGCGTTGATTCGAGTCGCGTTCGTCTTAAGTTTAGACGGTGACCGAGGTCTTTCTCCCCACGCGGCGCACGCATACGCCACTGCCCCCGCCGCGCCCGCAACCCCGGCCGGCCTCGCTCATCACCCCGGCCACGTCGCCGATG
>NZ_DATITZ010000345.1:0-22279 GCF_035467215.1 Thiocapsa sp.
CGATCAGCTCGCGATCCAGCGCCTCGGCGAGGATCTCGGCGAAGGCGGTCTTGCCGGTGCCGGGCGGACCGTAGAAGCATAGGCTGGCGTGGCCGGTGCGATAGAGTGCCTGCACGATGGCGCTCGGGGCGATGCCGCCGGCGAGGTTGAGGAAGGCGACGTCGAAGGCGATGCCGGGGCGGCGCCGCGGCGGGGTCGGGGCGCCGTGCAGGAGGCTGCGCATCGCGGCGAGTCCGTGGCGCACGGTCGGCTCGGGGGCGGTCTCCGGGCGCAGCTCGATGAGGCGTCGCGCGGCGCCCAACTGCGCCGGGGCCAAGGCGGCATCCTCCGCCAGCGCGTCGAGCAGGGCCGGCGGCAGGCCGCAGTCGCCGAGGTGGGACTCGGCGATGCGTCGGCGCACCGAGCGCGGCGGGGTGGTGCAGGCGAGCGGCAGCAGGAAGCGGCGCAGGAAGGCCGGATCCATCCCCTCGGTGCTGTTGGTGATCCAGATCGCGGGGACCGGGTTGTCCTCCAGGGTGCGGTTCATCCAGCCCTTCCGGTGTCCCGAACCGGCCCGACCGCGCAGCAGGGCGAAGAGGTCGTCGCCGGTGTCGAAGACGTCCTCGACCTCGTCGAAGATCAGCAGGGCATCGCGACGCCGTTCGAGCAGGCGTTGGGCGAGCAAATAGGCCGAGAGCCGACCCTTGCGCGAGAGCCCGTCGCCGTCCTCGTCGGCGCTGCGCACCTGATAGGCGCGCAGCCCGCAGGCGTCGGCCAGGGTGCGGGCGAGCTCGGTCTTGCCGGTGCCGGGCGCGCCGTGCAGCAGGGCGTTGACGCCGACGGCGCCGCTCGACGCGGCACGGCCGAGGACCGCTTGCAGATGCGCGACGGCCTCGGCGACATGCGGAAAGGCGCTCGGCGGCCAAGCGGCTGCGGGTGCCGGCTCGATCAGGATGGCGAGGAGTGCCTCGGCATCCGTCGGCTCGGCATCGAGGAGCTCGCGCAGCAGGCTGGTCGGGCGGACAAAGTCTTCCAGGTCGCAGGGGTCGCCGGTGTAGTCGAGCAGACCGAGTCGACGCAGCGGGGCTTGGCGGGTCAGGGCCTCCCGCAGGGTGCGCTCGGGGATCGCGAGGGCCGCGCTCAGGCGCGGCCGATTGATGCGCGCGGTGGCCTGCTCGTAGCGACGCAGGACGAACCGCAGCGGCTCGTGAGCGTCGCACTCGACGAGATAGGCGAGGATCTGCAGATCGGTCCGATCCAGTCCGAGACTCTCGCCGAGGATCGCAAGCACGGACGGCGTCGGCTCCGCCGTGTCGGCTGCCGCCAGACGGGTCAGGAGGCTACGCGGGATGCGTTGGAGCAGGCGACGCAGACGCCCGCGCAGGACGGCATCGTCCGCCGGTTGCAGGGCGTCGTCGTCGGCGTCCGCCCAGGCGTCGTCCGGGTCGCGACCGACGGCGTTGGCCAGGAAGGCCGCCACCTGCTCGGGCTCGAACAGCGGCAGACATAGGGTCCAGAGCGCGCCGAGCGAGGATCGGTCCTCGAGCTTGGGATACGCGCGAACCAGTCGCAGGGCATAGCACGCCGCCCGCCGCGCCGAGGCCGGCACGGCGGCGAAGTCCTTGCGCCAGAGTGTGCGGGGTCGGGGCATGCTCAGGCCTCCCGCGTCCAGGGTTGCAGACGGCGACCGTCGAAGTGCCAGGTCAGCAGCTCGCCGCGCGCCGGACCGCTGTCGATGAAGAGGCCGAGGACCAGGTCGAGCGGCTCGTTGAAATAGGTGCTCCCGGACTCGCGCTCGCCGTCGACGACGGGCGGATCCAGCACCTCCATGACCACGGCGGGCTGACCGTAGCGCGGGATGCGACGGTTCTTCAGCCCCGGCTTCCAGGTCACCAGATCGCCGACCGCGAAGGCATGGCGCTCCTGGAAGGATCTGCAGCGGGCGGCGAGCGCCGCGCCGACGTCGCCGCTGAGATCCTCCAGCGGCTCGTTGTCGAGCAGATCCTGCGGATGCTCGTCGCTCAGACCGATGCGGGCGAGCAGCTCGCGCGAGGAGAGTGAACGGTCGTGTCGGGACATGCTGGAGACCTCGTCGGTGGGGCGGATTCGGCGACAAGATCCATTTGACCATGGGCATGCGTCACAGCCTGTCGTACACTCGGCACATGAGCGCAATCCACGCAACCCGCATCGACCGTCTCGATCGCTTGGAGTTTCTGCTGCCGCGGGAGGTGTCCTCCGTCGAGTCCTGTCCGGACGGCGCGCGTCTGCTCGGGATCCTCGGCGATGCCTACGGCGCACGGAACGACAAGGCGCGTCGGCGCGCACTGCAGCGCGATCTGGACGAGCTGGTGAAGGAGGGTCGGATCGAGGCGGTCAATCCCGGCGGCAAGCCGCTGCGGTATCGGCGCCTGACGGATGACTTGAACGGCGACCCGCCGGTCCTGCAATACGCGCTGCAGCAGGTCCGCGACCTGATCGCCGAGTATGTGCCCCTGCGCCAGCTCGATCGGTTCTGGCAGCGCGTGCTCACCGAGGTCGAAGGTCCGGTGCTGGATCGCACCCGGCTGCGGATCGTTCCGGATACGCTGCGTCTGCAACCCGTGGAGCTCCACCCCAAGGTGTTGAGCGCGGCCATCGATGCCTTGGCGCAAGGCCGTGCGCTGGACATCACCTATCGCAACGCCGAAGACCTCTGCGCGCCGGCGCGCATCCACCCGCAGGCGCTCCTTCAGCGCGGCCCGATCCCCTATCTCTTTGCGCTGAAGAACGACGAGGAGGCACCCGTGCGTCTCTATGCCCTGCATCGGATGGTGCGGGCGGATGTCCTGACCGACACGCCCGCGCGGGCCGCCGCGGGGTTCGACCTGGACCGGGCCATCGCGCGCGGTCAGGCGGATTTCGGTCAGGGCGAGCTGATCGATCTGGAGCTGCGGGTGCGCGGGTATCTGGCCACGGTGTTGACCGCCTGTCCGCTCGCACCCGGCCAGTGCTTCGAGGACGAGCCGGAGGGTTCAGAGTTCGATCTGCGGGTGTCGGCGCGGGTGCCCTCCACGGGGCAGTTGCTGCGCTGGCTGCTCGGGGCGGGGGACAATCTGGAGGTGGTCTCCCCGCCCGACTTGCGCCATGTGGTGGCGGTGCAGGCGGGGAAGATGGCTGCGATCTATGGCGATCTGTCGGGAGAGAGCGAGGCGGTTTGAGGCGTCGGCCGTCGGAGCCTTGTTCCGGCCTCAATGGCGCGGGACGTCGTCGACCCCGAGACCGGCAAGGATCAAGGCCAGACGCTCGCGGGCCGACGCCACATCGACGCCCCGCGCTGCGCGGTCTTCGAGCAGCCGGATGGCCTGATCCGCGAGCGCGGCGCATTGCTCGGGGTCGAGGATCTGCAGCACCGCAGCGACCTCGTCGAGCGTCGCCGAGAGGACGGTCGGCGCGAGCTGGTCCGGTCCGATCGGCGACTCGGGGTGGAGCAGATCGGCCACCAGCGGTTGCTCGAGCAGACGAAAGTGGATTTCGCGGGCCTCTTCCTCGTCGGCAAGCTCCTGTCTTGCAAGCGGATCGACACCCGCTGCTCGCTTGACGGCCTGCATGATGAGGGCGATGAGCTTGCGGATGGCCGCGCGTTCTTCGGTGTGGGTCTCCGGCAGGCCGAAGGACTGCTCGTAGTGCCGCTCCAGTGCTTCCTTGAGACCCAGAACGACCTCGCTGCCGGCGTCCGGCGGCAGCTCGACGGCCTTTTGGACGAGTGCGCGAAAGTCCGTGCGGAAGGCTTCCATCTCCTCGTGATCCGCCTGTTGGGCGGCCAGCAGATCCTCGGGCGGGACCTCTTGCGCTGGCCAGGCGAAGAGCGGGTTCTCGTGTCGGCGCCTCAGATGACGCTCGCGCCGACCGGGTTTGTGGGTGAAGGGGAGCTCCATGGAGATCTTGACGCCTTGCAAGGTGGTATGTGGTCGAGAGGATCGCGATCGCCGTGTCGGACGCGATTCGCTGTACTTACAGCATCCCGCGCGGTCCGCGGCCCATAGGTTGTGCCGAGCCTTGCGAGGCACAACCAAACGTCGGAGCGAGTTGTTCGGAAAGTCGGGATCGGCAACACCACGTACCGGTGTCGTCCGAAATCGGGTTTGCGCAGCATTTGATCCGACACCTCGAAGCGCGGCGGGTGGCTGCGAGCCTTGTGCGGGTCTCGATCCTCCGCGCTTTTTGCTCCGAGGGTTCGTGGGGCTCTGCCGCCTGTCACCCCTTCGAGATTTTTGACGTGCTCACGACCTCGTAGAGCGCGGAGTAGTCCTGATCGGCGAGACCCGCAGCCGCCGCGTCGGCGCAGACGGCCTCGATCGCCGAGATCATACGGGTGTCCACCTGCCAGGCCTCGCCGACGCGTGCGAACAGGCGCACGTCCTTTAGCAGGTGCTTGAGCGGGAAGCTCGCGCCGGCGTAGTCGTGGCTCAGATACTTGTCGAGCTTCTTGTCGAAGGTCTTGGCATGGAGCGCGCTGCCGCGCAGCAGGGTCATGAACTGCTCGATATCGATGCCCTCGCGGCGCACCAAGGCGAGGCTTGTCGCGAAGCTGGCGGTGAGCCCCGCGATCAGTTGGTTCATGGCGAGCTTGAGCGCGGCGCCCTGCCCGACCGGGCCGATCCACTGGGGGTCGCGGCTCAGGTCGCGCAGGAGGGGCCGGCAGCGCTCGAAGAGATCTCGGTCGCCTCCGGCCATGAGGATCAGGGTGCCCTCGCGCGCCTCGGGCAGGCTGCCCAGTACAGGTGCCTCGAGGTAGTCGCCGCCGAGCGATGCGACCCGTTCGGCGATCGCTCGGCTCTCCTCGGGCGCGATGGTGCCCATTTGGATGAGGACGCGCCCGCGCAACTCGACCGGATCGGCTGGATCGAAAAGGGTGTCCGTGATTGCGGCCGCGTCGCTCAGGACGAGGATGACCAGCTCGGAGGCGGCGACGGCCTCGGCGGGTGTCAGCGCCAGGTCAAGCCCACGGCGCGCCGCGCCATCGCGATTGGCTTCGCCTCGGTTCCAGCAGATAACCTCCCGCCCTTGTCGCTTCAGCCTCAGGGCGATCTCCGAGCCCATCAGACCCAGGCCCAACACGGCGGTCTTCATCATCCGTACTCCGGGTTTCTCAGCATTGCGATGACGGCCGCGGTGTCGGGACGGACGCCGCGCCACAACCAAAAGGACTCGGCCGCCTGCTCGACCAGCATCCCCAATCCGTCGAGCGATCGGGCGGCGCCGTGTCTTTGCCCCCATCGACGGAAGGCGGTCGGCGTGTCGGCGTAGAGCATGTCGTAGGTCCAGCCGCCCGGAGCGAGACAGTCCTCGGGGATGGCCGGGACGGCGTCGCTCAAACCGGCCGACGTCGCGTTGATGATGAGGTCGAACGGCTCGCCCTCCAACTGGTCGAAGGCACGCGCCTGCACAGGTCCGAACGGGCCGCCGAGATCCGCAAGCTGATGTGCCTTGCCGGGGGTTCGGTTGGCGATGACCAAGCGGGCAAGGCCGCTTTCGAGCAGCGGCACCAGGACGCCGCGCGCCGCACCGCCGGCGCCGAGAAGCAGGACTTGCATGCCCCGGAAGCGAAAACCGTGATTCTCGGCAAGATCGCGGACGAGACCGACCCCGTCGGTGTTGTCGCCGCGGAGTCTGCCGTCGTCTAGCCGTATCAGCGTGTTGACTGCACCCGCGATCTCGGCCCGCTGCGAGCGCTCGTCCGCGAGCGCCCAGGCGGCCTCTTTGAAGGGCACCGTGACGTTGAGTCCGCGCCCGCCGCTCGCGAGGAAACGCCGGACCTCGCCGGTGAAATTATCCGGATCGCCGAGGATGCGCCCGTAGTCGAGATCCTGGCCGGTTGCACGTGCGAATGCGGCGTGGATCAGCGGCGACTTGCTGTGGGCGATGGGGTTGCCGATGACGGCGTAGTGGTCCGGCATGGGCGTAGCGACCTCTGGAGTGAGTCGGGCTGGAGCTGTCGGCTGCGAGCTTACTGCCTCCTGCCTCTTTTGATGGGGCGATTTCCGGAGAAGTTAGCGCAATCGGGGCGACTGAAGTCGCCCCTACATCGCCCGTACATAGCCGGCGGCGTCCTAATGGCCAAGCCAGCGGGCCACGTCCTTTGCGTAATAGGTGAGGATGCCGTCGGCACCGGCGCGTTTCATCGAGACCATGGCTTCCAGGACCACTGCGCGCTCGTCGAGCCAGCCGTTCATGCTGGCGGCCTTGAGCATCGCGTATTCGCCGCTGACGTGGTAGACGAAGGTGGGCGCGCCGAACTGGTCCTTGATGCGTCGCACGATATCCAGATACGGTATGCCGGGCTTGATCATGACCATGTCGGCACCCTCGGCCAGGTCCAGGGCGACCTCGTGCAGGGCCTCGTCCGAGTTGGCAGGGTCCATCTGGTAGTTGTATTTGTTGCCCGAGCCCAGGTTGCCCGCCGATCCAACGGCGTCGCGGAAGGGACCGTAGTAGGCGGATGCATACTTGGCGGAATAGGCGAGGATGCGGGTGTGGATGTGGCCCTCTGCCTCCAGCGCGGTGCGGATCGCGCCGATCCGCCCGTCCATCATGTCCGAAGGTGCAACAATGTCGGCACCGGCTTCGGCGTGCGAGACCGCCTGGCGCACCAGCACCTCGACCGTCTCGTCGTTCATGACGTAGCCGGTCTCGTCGATCAGACCGTCCTGACCGTGCGTGGTGAAGGGATCGAGTGCGACGTCCGTGATAATCCCGAGATCCGGCACCGCGGCCTTCAGCGCACGAACCGCACGCTGGGCGAGACCGTCGGCATTGAACGCCTCGCGCGCGTCGAGCGACTTGACCTCCGGCGGGGTAACCGGGAAGAGCGCCATGGCCGGGATGCCGAGGCGCTGGACCTCGATCGCGTCCTCCACCAGGAGATCGATGCTCAGACGCTCGACCCCCGGCATGGAGGCGACCGATTCTCGCTGCCCGGAGCCTTCCAGGACGAAGACCGGATAGATGAGGTCGTCCGGGGTCAGGGTCGTCTCGCGCATCATGCGACGCGAGAAGGCATCGCGACGCATCCGGCGCATGCGAGTGATGGGGAAATCGGCACGATGGGTGTCACGATCGGGCATGGGATGGCCTCGGGGTCGGCTCCGGCGCGGCCGGGACCACCCCGGCGCTCAGGGCCGTTACAATAGCTCAGGCGCTCGGATGGCTCCAGTGTGGCGGCCCGCTTCGATGCGGGCGGAGCGCTTTTCACGGGTGCATCGGAGTCATCGTTTGCATGCATCGTCACGCTCGGTGCCGAGATGGCCCGCGCCATCGCCGCGTACGTTCAGGCTGGCGAGTATGCTTCACAGATCAAGACGACACGGGAGCCCGACTCATGTTCGCGCACGAGAAGACCCGCCCCAGTCTCTACGAGCAGCTTGAAGCCTTACCCGAAGGGTTGACGGGCGAAATTCTCAATGGCCAGCTCTACACTCAGCCACGGCCGAGCGGTGCGCACGTCGTAACAGCGTCGGCCTTGGGTTACGAGCTGTTCGGCCCGTTTCAAAGAGGGCGCGGCGGCCCCGGAGGCTGGTGGATCATCGACGAGCCGGAGTTGCACTTCATCCACGACACCGAGGTCGATGTCCCCGACCTGGCCGGTTGGCGTCGCAGCCGACTGCCGCGGATTCCGCAGGATCATCGCTTCACCGTGGTACCGGACTGGGTCTGCGAGATCCTCTCGCCATCCACCGAGAGCAAGAATCGCGAGGTGAAGATGCCGATCTACGCGCACTTCGGGGTCGCCTACGCCTGGTTGATCGATCCCCGGGCGCGTACCCATGAGGCCTACGCACTGGAGCGCGGCGATTGGCGCGAGATCGGGCGGTTCGCGGGCGGCGCAGAGGTGTCGGTCGCACCTTTCAATGCGATGACGATCGCCCTGAGCGATCTGTGGGCGCCGACCGATTAGCGGCATGTCTAGTGGCGCCAGCACATCAGCGATCGGGTTTGCATCGCTACCGACGTGAGGACTCTGCGGGGTATGATTTGCCGCTCGATCCGACAGGCGAAGCCAAGCCATGCACGCTTTCCAGAAGGCCCGTTCGAGTCTCTACGAGCAGCTTGAAGCCTTGCCCGAAGGCTTGACGGGCGAAATTCTCAATGGCCAGCTCTACACCCAGCCACGTCCAAGCGGTGCACACGTGGTCACGGCGACGTCGTTGGCCGACGAGCTTGTGAGCCCGTTCCAGAAGGGTCGGGGAGGGCCGGGCGGCTGGTGGATCGCCGCGGAGCCGGAATTGCATTTCATCCACGACACCGAGGTCGATGTGCCCGATCTGGCCGGTTGGCGTCGCAGTCGACTGCCGCGGATTCCGCGGGATCATCGCTTCACCGTGGTGCCGGACTGGGTCTGCGAGATCCTCTCGCCATCCACCGAGAGCAAGGATCGCGAGGTGAAGATGCCGATCTACGCGCACTTCGGGGTCGCCTACGCCTGGTTGATCGATCCCCGAGCGCATACGCTCGAAGCCTATGTACTGGATGGCGGCGAGTGGCGCGAGATCGGGCGGTTTGCGGGTGGCGCCCAGGTGTCGGTCGCTCCGTTCGATGCGGTGGCGATCGCCTTGGACGATCTCTGGGCGCCGACCGAGTAGCGGCGCGGGCGTTCGGCAGAATGAAAACGAGAAGGATAAGCTCTCCATGACAAACTCGGGCGACCCGTCTGCGCATCTCGTTGATGTCGATCTCGACGGCTTTCAACATGAGGTTCTCGACGCGTCCGAGGCCCGACCTGTCCTGGTGGACTTCTGGGCCGACTGGTGCGCGCCCTGTCATGCCTTGGCGCCGCACCTGGGGCGGGTCGTCGCGGATCTCGACGGGCGAGTTCGTCTCGCCAAGATCGAGGTCGACGAGGGCGAGAACATGAAGCTCGCAGGGCAGTACAAGCTGCGCGGCTTCCCGACCGTGATCCTCTTTCATCGGCGCGAGGAGCTGGCGCGCTTCAGCGGTGCGCGGTCTCGCCATGAGATCCTCGATTGGCTGCGGATTCATCTGCCGGATGATCTAGCAGGCCTGGCGGTGTCTTGAGCCGTGTCGGTCGAGCGTCGGTCCCTCGACGTGAGTTCTCGCCCGGCCTTCAATCTCGTCGCCTCGGTCGGCGCCTTCGGAACACCCGCCTTTGCCGAGGTCTTGAGGCGCGAGCTTCTGGCCCTTCCGGACGGGATTCTGCCGATTGAGGGCGAGCAGGGCGGCCTGATCGATCCAGCGAGCCTCGGGCTGACCCTCTTGTCGAGTCGCGCCGATGCCGAACGGATCGAGGTCGCCGTCGGTGTGTTCTATACCGAGATCGTCGGCGGATGCAGCTGCGGGGACGAGCCCTTCGGCACGAATGGCTATGTCGAGTTGAGCCTGCGGATCGCGCGGGTGGACGGTGCGGCCGTAATCCTGCTTCGGGGGGATTGAACAGAGGTGTCGAATAGATCGGGATCCGGGGCAGAACGCCCCGGATCCCGACCAGGTCTCCGATAGGATCAGCCCGTTGCGGTACGGATCCACTCCACACGCTTGCGCATCACGCCGTAATAGACCACCGGGATGACGACCAGGGTCAAGACGGTCGAGACGAAAAGACCGAACAGCAGCGACACCGCGAGCCCCGAGAAGATGGGGTCATCCAGGATGAAGAGCGCCCCGGCCATGGCCGCGGCGGCGGTCAGTGCGATCGGCTTGGCGCGCACCACGGCCGAGTTGATGACGGCCTCCTCGAACCCTTTACCCTCGCGCACCTGCTGGTTGATGAAGTCGACCAACAGGATCGAGTTGCGCACGATGATGCCTGCGAGCGCGATCATGCCGATCATGGAGGTCGCGGTGAACTGCGCACCCAAGAGCGCATGGCCGGGCATGATGCCGATGATCGTCAGCGGGATCGGCGCCATGATCACCAGCGGAACCAGATAGCTGCGGAACTGGGCGACCACCAACAGATAGATGAGGAGCAGTCCGACGCCGTAGGCGATGCCCATGTCGCGGAAAGTCTCGTAGGTCACCTGCCACTCGCCGTCCCACTTGAGGCTGAACTCATACGGGTTGGCGGGTTGCTGGATGAACCACTGCTCCAGGCCCTGCTCCTGCGCGAGCCGATCCGAGATCTCGAACATCCCGTAGAGCGGGCTATCGGTCTCGCCGGCCATGTCGGCGGTGACATAGACCACGGGCATCAGATCCTTGTGATAGATACTGTGCGCACGTTCGGTCTCCTGGATCTCGACGATCTCGGAGAGCGGCACCAGTGCACCGGACATCGAGAGGACCCGCAAGGCCAGCACCTGATCCAGATCGGCCTTGTCCGCCTCGCTCAACTCGACGCGGATCGGCACGGCGTACTTGACGTTGGCGCAGTGCTGATAGCTCATGTCCTCGCCGTCGAGCAGCGTGGACAGTGCCTGAGCGACGGTACTCTGCGGCACGCCGAGACGCGATGCCTTGGTGCGATCCACGACCACGACCAGCTTGCGCGACGGGTATTCGACCGAGTCGTCGACATCGACGATGTCCGTCGTGGAGGCGAAGATCTCGCGGACCTCGCGGGCGACGCGGATCTGTCCGTCGTAGTTCAGCCCGTAGATCTCCGCGACCAGCGGCGAGAGCACCGGCGGGCCGGGCGGGATCTCGACGATCTTGGCGTTGCCGCCGTGCCGCAGGGCGATCTCCTGGAGCGGGGCACGCATGCCGGCGGCGATCGCGTGACTCTGCAGATCGCGGTGGTGGCTGTCGACGAGGTTGACCTGGATGTCGCCCAGGTGTGCGCCCTCGCGCAGATAGTACTGGCGCACCAGACCGTTGAAGTTGATGGGCGCGGCCGTGCCGGCATAGATCTGGAAGTCGGTGACCTCCTCGACGTCGGCCAGGAAATCGCCCATCTCGCCCAGCACCCGCGCCGTTTGCTCCAGGCTGGTCCCTTCGGGCATGTCGAGCACGACCTGAAACTCGCTCTTGTTGTCGAAGGGCAACATCTTGAGGATCACGACCCGGCTGGTGACGAGCGCGATTGAGCCTGCGATCAGGATCAGGATCCCGGCCAGCAGCAGCCAGCGGTTGAGGATCCCTTTGCGCCCGACCAGGAAGGGCCCGATAACGGTCTTGAACAGGATATCCAGACGCCCGCCCGCATGGGCTGCGTCCGGATCGTCGCTGTGTTGCGCATGTCCGGCGCCCGCGGCGTGGCTTTTGCCGAGCATGGCGTTCGCCATCCAGGGCGTGAAGACGAAGGCGACGACCAGCGAGATCAGCATCCCCATCGAGGCGTTGATGGGGATCGGGCTCATGTAGGGCCCCATCAGTCCGCTGACGAAGGCCATCGGGAGCAGCGCGGCGATGACGGTGAAGGTCGCGAGGATGGTCGGTCCGCCGACCTCGTCGACCGCCTTGGGCATGAGATCGAGCAGCTTGGCCTTGCTCATCGCCATGTGTCGGTGGATGTTTTCCACGACCACGATCGCGTCGTCGACCAGGATGCCGATGGAGAAGATGAGGGCGAACAGCGAGACCCGATTGAGCGTAAAGCCCCAGGCCCAAGATGCAAAGAGCGTCAGGGCAAGGGTCACGACGACGGCCGCGCCGACGATGATGGCCTCGCGCCAGCCGATCGCGAGCCAGACCAGCAGTACGACCGAGGCGGTCGCGAAGATCAGCTTGGTGATAAGCTTCTGCGCCTTGTAGTCGGCCGTGGCGCCGTAGTTGCGGGTGACCGTGACCTGGACGTTGTCCGGGATGAAGGTGCCCTCGAGCTGTGCGAAACGCTCGATGACCTGCTCGGCCACCGCGACGGCGTTGATGCCTTCCTGTTTGGCCACCGCGATGGTGACGGCCGGTGTGCTGCCGGACAGGTCGAGATCGGTGTGGACCGCGCCCGCGCCGGTGCCCATCCGCGCGTAGGCCTCCGGTTGCTCGGGGCCCCGCTCGAGGGTCGCCACGTCGCTGAGGTAGACGGGTCGTCCGCCATGCAGGCCGACGACCAGCTGATGGAGTTCTTCCGGGCAGGTCAGGAAGGTGCCGGCCTGCACGAGGATCTCCTCGTTGTCTGCGGTCACCGTGAGGTTGTCCCGGATGACGTTGCCCGCCTGCAGGGAACGGCGCAGGTCGCTCAGGTCGATCTGGTAGCCGGCCAGCGCCTGCGGGTCCAGCAGCACGCGCACGATCTGCGACGGCGCGCCGAGGGTATAGACGTCACGCGTGCCGGGGACACGCTTGATCTCTTGCTCAAGCGCGTGGGCGACCTGCCCCAGCTCGTAGGCGCCTACGTCCGGGTCTTGGGACCAGAGTGTCGCGGTGATAATGGGGACATCGTCGATCCCTTTCGGTTTGACGATGGGGGTGCCGACACCCAGGTTCGGCGGCAGCCAATCTTGGTTGGCCAGGACTTTGCTGAAGAGCCTCACCACGGCGTCCGTGTTGTCTTCGCCGACCTTGTATTGGACGGTGACGACGGCCATGCCGGGGCGCGACACGGAGAAGACGTGCTCGACCCCCTTGATCTCGGAGAAGACCTGCTCGGCCGGTCCGGCGACCAGGTGCTCGACCTCGCTTGCCGAGGCGCCCGGAAAGGGGATGAAGATGTCCGCGAAGGTGACGTTGATTTGCGGCTCTTCCTCGCGCGGCGTGACGAGGATCGCGAACAACCCGAGCAGCAGGCCGACGATGGCCAGCAGCGGGGTGATCTCGGTGTTCTGAAAGCGCCGGGCGATGCTGCCCGAGATGCCGAGCTGCTCAGCCATGATCTTGTCCCGCCTCGGCGCCGGCGCTCGCCTGCGACTTCAGGGCGACGCCCGCGGCGATCGGATCGAGCGCGACCCGCTCGCCTTCGCCCAGCCCGGCAAGCACGACGACGCCGCCCTCGACGGCCCGCCCGAGCCGAATCTGGCGAAAGCCGACTCGCCCCTCGTCGTCCACCACATAGACGGCGGTCACCTCGGAGCGCTGCACGACCGCCTCGGACGGGATCGTCAGCTCCTGCTTGGCCCCGATCTCGAAGGCGGTCTTCACGAACATGCCGGGAAAGAGACCTTTCGTACCTTCCGGCAGGTCGAGACGAACGGTGAAGGTATTGGAGCCCATGTCCGCGAACGGGAAGATGGTGACGCGATCCGACTGGATGATCTCCTCGGGGCTCAGATAGATGCGAGCGGTCCCGCCCTCGCGTACCGAGGGGATGACGCTCTGGGGAACGTCGACGATCACACGCAGCTGATCGAGCGAGATCCCGCTCATGACCTGCTGACCGGGGCTCGCCGTCTCGCCGACCTCGATATGGCGATGGGTGACGATCCCCGAGTAGGGGGCGCGGATCTGGGTGTATTCCAACTGCTCCTGCGCCTGCTCGAGCCGCGCGGTGGCGGATTCCAGCTCGGCTTGCGCCGCGGCGAGATCCGCCTTCGCCTGGTCCATGGCGGACTCGGAGACGTTCTTCTTCTCGAACAGACCGATGACGCGTGTGTACTCCTCCTGCGTCTGCTCCAAGCGCGCGGAGGCGGACCTCAAATCGGCCGCGGCTTGGGCCACCCGGGCGCGGTGCTCGGTATCCTTCAACCGCGCAACGATCGCGTCCTTCTCGACGAAATCTTCCACATCGAACAGGATCTCTTGGACCTGTCCCGTGGTCTGTGCCGAGACGGTAGTTCGATTGACGGCCTCGACGATCCCGTCCAGTCGATATTCGCGCGGCAGGGTTTGATACGCGGCCGGTGCTGTGTTGAGCGCGAGCGTCTCGGCGGCTTGAAGATTCAGCGCAGCAAGCGCCGTCAGGCCCGCGAGTGCCGGTATGATCAAGGGGATGAGGGGCATCGTGGCGGTCCTCTAAAATATTAGATTTTGCTTATATTAACAGAATTTATTTGCAAAACAAGGCTATTGATGGGCTTGCCGGGTCGTATGCCCATGCGGCGCGTCACCGGGGTCGGGGCAGGCATGCGCTGTCACGACTGGCCAAGAGGTTAGCAGAGGCTTGGCGGTCGCCGGAGGATTTTCGGGTTTCGCCCGATGTGTTCCGCCGTTCGGCGCCACGCCGCACCTCGACCTCGAGCCGATGCTGGTGCGCAAAGCGCTGCAAAGTGACAATAGAGCAAACAATAGAACCCGGCCCTGCTTGCATGTCCACGCATGCGCAGCGATGCCCAGCCGCGGGCCCGTGCCGGAGAATCGAGACGCCGCCGCGCCGCGAGGGGGGCGAGACCAGGAGGATAGCCCGTGAGCCGATGGTCCGAGGACCTGATCCCGATCGACCGCGCCAAGACCCTGGACGGGCTCTTTGTTCAACGCGTCAGGCGCTCGCCGACGCGGGTCGCCTATCGCCATTTCGAGCGCGACAGGGGCTGGGCCGAGCTGACCTGGGCCGAAACGAGCGAGCGGGTGGCGCGCTGGAACCGGGCGCTCGCAGGGGAGGCGCTCGAAAGCGGGGACCGGGTCGCCATCTTGCTGCGCAACTGCCCCGATTGGGTGGTCTTCGATCAAGCGGCGCTGTCGCTCGGACTGGTCACCGTGCCCCTCTACACGGACGACCGGGCGGAGAACGCGGCCTATATCCTGCAGGATGCGGCGGTCAAGCTGCTGCTGATCCACGACGCCGGACGCTGGAAGCGGTTGGCCGAGGTTCTCGGCGATGCGCCCTTTCCGGCGCGCGTCGTCATCCTGGAGTCGAGCCCCGCGGCACGCGAGATCGCGGCTGCGGATCCGCGGGTGGTGATCGCCGAGGATTGGCTGCCGGAGACGGCGCCCGAGCTTGTGCAACGTGACGGCGATCCGGATGCCTTGGCGACCATCGTCTACACCTCGGGTACCACCGGGCGTCCCAAGGGCGTCATGCTCAGCCACCGCAATATCCTGGGCAACGCCCACGGCGCATTGACCGTCATCGATTGCTACCAGGAGGATCGGTTTCTCTCCTTTTTGCCGCTGTCCCATATGCTAGAACGCACGGGCGGCTATTACCTTCCGATGATGGCCGGGGCGACGGTCGCCTTTGCGCGCTCGGTCGCGCAGCTCGCCGAGGACATGCAGAGCATTCGCCCCACCGCCATCATCGCCGTCCCGCGGGTCTTCGAGCGGGTCCACCAGCGCATCCAGGACCAATTGGAGGCGCGCCCGGCGCCCGCGCGCTGGCTGTTTCGGCTTGCCGTCGCCGCTGGCTGGCGGTCCTTTCTGCGCGAGCAAGGGCGCAGCGGCTGGCATCCGCTGATGCTGCTTTGGCCGTTGCTGCGCCGCAAGGTCGCGTCTCGAGTCCTCGCCAAGCTCGGCGGAGCGCTGCGTGTCGCCGTGAGTGGCGGTGCGCCCCTGCCCGCCCCGGTCGCGCACACCTTCATCGGTCTCGGCCTGCCCCTGTTGCAGGGTTACGGCTTGACCGAGACCAGCCCGGTCATCAGCTTCAATCCGCTCAAAGACAATATCCCGGAGAGTGTCGGTGTGCCGCTGCGCGGGCTCCAATTGCGCATCGGGGCGGAGGACGAGCTGCTCGTGAAGGGCGAGAACGTCATGCTCGGCTATTGGAACAATCACGCGGCCACCGCACGGGTGCTGACACATGACGGTTGGCTGCACACCGGCGATCAGGTGCGTCTGGAGCACGGGCACATCTACATCACCGGACGTCTCAAGGACATTCTGGTCTTGTCCAATGGCGAGAAAGTCCCGCCCGCCGACCTCGAGATGGCGATCGCGATGGACCCTTTGTTCGAGCAGGTGGTTGTACTCGGCGAGGGGCACTCCTATCTAACCGCCTTGCTGGTGTTGAACGCGGAACTCTGGCCGGGACTCGCGCAGGAGCATGGTCTGGATCCGGAGCGCCCGGAAAGCCTGCGGGATCCTCACCTCAACAAGCTGATCCTCAAGCGGATCCGCTCGGCTCTGCATGATTTTCCGGGGTATGCCAAGATCCGACGTGCGACCCTGACACTCGAGCCATGGTCCATCGACAACGGTCTGCTGACGCCGACCATGAAGGTGAAGCGGGCCACGGTGTTCACGCGCTATCGCGACGAGATCGAGGGGATGTACGGGATGGATACCTGATCGGGCCGGGGGCTGCCCCGGAATGGACCCGGGGCGGATCGGTTCTCGATCTTGATTGCGCGGCGAGCAGCGCCTAAACTAACGACTGAAAGCGGGTGTAGTTCAATGGTAGAACTTCAGCTTCCCAAGCTGATAGCGTGGGTTCGATTCCCATCACCCGCTCCAACTTCCCCCGCTCCGCACCCCGCTGCCGCGACGTCGACGGCGTTTCGGTAGGCTACATGCAACGCCTCTACCAGGCCCGAGATCGCATCGAGGCCCAATTCCTATTGGACTTTCTGGATCGGCATCTCGTCGAGGCCGTGATCCTGGGCGATTTTCTCTCGGGTGCCGCGGGCGGTCTTCCCGCCGACATCGGTCCGACGCTCTGGGTCGTGGAAGACGACGACCTCGAACGCGGGCGTGAGCTACTCGAGCGCTTTCAGGCCGATGCGCAACGCCCGAGCAACACCGTGACTTGGCACTGCAACGCGTGCGGGGAATCGGTGGACGGCGATTTCGACCTCTGCTGGAATTGCGGACAGCCGCGCGCAGAGACCGGATTGTGATCGCGGCAAGCCCGTGTCGTCTCACCGAGGATGAGGCGAGACCATGAGGACGGACACCTCGGAGTGGTTCGGCGAGGCCGTGCTCGGCTGGTTCGATCGGCACGGGCGCAAGGATCTGCCCTGGCAATGTGACCCGACGCCATACCGGGTCTGGGTCTCGGAGATCATGCTCCAGCAGACGCAGGTCGCGGTCGTGATCCCCTATTTCGAGCGTTTCGTCGCGCAGTTCCCGACGGTGGCGGACCTTGCCGAGGCGCCGGAAGATCGTCTGATGGCGCTCTGGTCCGGGCTCGGCTACTACGCCCGTGCCCGCAATCTCCACCGCGCCGCCTGCCTGATCCGGGATCTGCACGGCGGTTTGTTCCCCGCGACGATCGAGCACTTGCTGGCGCTCCCCGGCATCGGCCGCTCCACGGCCGGTGCGGTTCTCTCGCTTGCCTTGGATCAACCCCATCCGATTCTCGACGGAAACGTTAAGCGGGTGCTTGCGCGTGCCTTCGGCGTCGAGGGTTGGCCCGGACAAGACGCGGTCCTCGAGCGGCTCTGGACGCTGGCTGAACGACTCACGCCGGCGCGCCGGGTCGGCGCCTACAACCAGGGCATGATGGATCTGGGCGCCACGTTGTGCACCCGCCGTGCCCCGGCCTGCGAGCGCTGCCCGCTGTCCGAGCGGTGCGTGGCGCGTCGCGCGGGCCGTCAGAGCGAGCTCCCGACACCCCGTCCGCGCCGCAGCACGCCGGAGCGCGAGACCCTCATGCTCCTGCTCGTCGATCCGGCCGGCGAGATCCTGCTGGAGCGTCGGCCCAAGAGCGGGATTTGGGGCGGACTCTGGAGTCTGCCCGAGATCGCGCCGGGCGCCGATCCGGGTGATTGGTGTCTTGCGCACCTCGGCGTTCCGCCCGCGCGGGTTGAAATGATCGGGGCACGCCGTCACACCTTCTCTCACTTCAGTCTGGATATCCGTATCGCGCTCGTGCAGCTCGACACCCTACCCGCTCGCGTTGCCGACGACGCGGGTCGTCGCTGGCTGAACCGGGCCGATCTCGCCGCTCTCGGGACACCCGCGCCTGTGAAAGGCATCCTGGACCACTTTCAAGCCGGCCGAGCACAACCGCCCGTTCGTGCGTAACCACACGGAGACGTCTCATGACCCACATGGTTCACTGCGTCAAGCTCGGCCGCGAGGCCGAGGGCCTGGACCGGGCGCCCTATCCGGGCGAGCTCGGCAAACGCATCCTCGCCAACGTATCCAAGCAGGCCTGGCAGGATTGGCTTCGCCACCAGACCATGCTGATCAACGAGAATCGCTTGAGCCCGATGGACCCCAAATCGCGCAAGTTTCTCGAAGAGCAGATGGATAAATATTTCTTCGGCGAAGGCGCGGAGATGCCCGAGGGTTACGTCCCGCCGAAAAGCTAGCGGCGCGGTGCAGAGCTTCCGAGACCGTCCGAAATTATTTTCGTTGTCGTTGTCGTATCGATGGTCGATTACGACAACGACAACGAACGGTCTCGCGCCCTCTGCCGTGCTGCACCAGCCGCGTGCGCCGGCAACCCGGACGGGGCCGGACGTCAGTCCGAGCGTCTCGGTCTTGTCATCGCCGCTAAACGCGCAGCGTGTCGCCGGGGCGCACGGCCTGAACACCCGCCTTGCCGATCCTCCCTTGCGTTGTTAGATTAGCTCGCCGTTTTCCGATGGATTTCCCGGAGGATCCTGAACCAGGATGCCCGCGGGAGAGCCGGCGATCTCCTCTATCTCCCGCAAGGTAAGCACCTGATGTTCTTTAGAAGTCTTCGTGGAATCTTCTCGAACGATCTCTCGATCGATTTGGGTACGGCCAACACGCTCATCTTCGCGCGTGACCAGGGGATCGTCCTCAACGAGCCGTCGGTGGTCGCGATCCGTCACGAGCGCAAAGGCGGGGGCAAGACGGTGGTCGCCGTCGGCGAGGAGGCCAAGCTGATGCTCGGTCGAACGCCGCAGAGCATTACGGCGATTCGCCCGCTCAAGGACGGCGTGATCGCGGATTTCACCATCACCGAGAAGATGCTCCAGTACTTTATTCATAAGGTGCATCAGTCGCGTCTCATCCGCCCCAGCCCGCGCGTGCTCATCTGCGTGCCCTGCGGCTCGACCCAGGTCGAGCGTCGCGCCATCAAGGAGTCGGCGGCCGGTGCCGGCGCGCGCGAGGTCTTTCTCATCGAGGAGCCCATGTCCGCTGCGATCGGCGCCGGACTCGCGGTCCACGAGCCACGCGGCTGCATGGTGATCGACATCGGCGGGGGCACCTCCGAGGTGGCCATCATCTCGCTCAACGGCATCGTCTACTCGGCGTCGATCCGGGTCGGCGGCGACACCTTCGACGACGCCATTATCAATTACGTCCGGCGCAACTACGGCACCCTCATCGGCGAGGCCACGGCAGAGCGGATCAAGCACGGCATCGGCTCGGCCTTTCCGGGCAACGAGGTGCTGGAGATCGAGGTGCGCGGGCGCAATCTCGCCGAGGGTATCCCGCGCAGCTTCACACTCAACAGCAACGAGATCCTCGAAGCCCTGCAGGAGCCACTGGCGGCGATCGTCGGCTCGGTGAAGATGGCCTTGGAGCAGACCCCGCCGGAGCTGGGCTCGGACGTGGCCGAGCGCGGCATCGTGCTGACCGGCGGCGGATCGCTGCTGCGTGATTTCGACCGCCTGATCGAAGAGGAAACGGGTCTGCCGGTGGTCGTCGCCGAAGACCCCTTGACCTGTGTGGCGCGCGGGGGCGGCAAGGCGCTGGAGATGATCGACGCGCGGGGGATCGATCTCTTTACGACCGAGTGATCCCATCAAACCGCTGTTCATTCGCGGCCCGTCGCCCACCCTCAGGGTGATCCTGGCGGTGGTGTGCGCACTGGGCCTGATCATCGCCGACCACCGGTTCGACCACCTCGAGCGCGTGCGCTCGTTGCTGTCGGTCTTGGCCTATCCGCTGCACTTGGCCGTGAACGTGCCCTCCGCACTCATTCGCTCCACGCAGGAGCAGATCACGGACGCGTCACGACTGCGGACCCTGAATGCCGCTCTGAATCGCGAGAACCTGTTGCTGAAGGCCCGCTTGCAGCAGTTCGAGTCGCTCGAGGCCGAGAACATGCGACTGCGCGACCTGCTCGGCTCCTCATTCAACATCGGCGAGCGGGTCCTGATCGCGGAGATCCTCGCCGTGGATCTCACGCCCTCGCGTCAACAGGTGATGGTGAACAAGGGGACGAGCTCGGGCGTCTTCGTGGGGCAGCCGGTGTTGGATGCCAATGCCGTGATGGGCCAGGTGATCCGAACCAACCCCTTTTCGTCCGTCGTGCTGCTGATCACCGACTCGGATCACTCACTCCCGGTGGAGGTCAATCGCAACGGGCTGCGCAGCATCGCCGCCGGGTCCGGCATCGGACAGGGGCTCGAGCTGCTTTACATCCCCAAGAACGCCGATATCCGCGAGGGCGATCTGCTGGTGACGTCCGGGATGGGCGAGCGCTTTCCGCCCGGCTATCCGGTCGCACGGGTCACGACGGTGCGCCAGGACCCGGATAATCCCTTCACCACCGTGCTGGCGGAGCCGACCGCGCGACTCGATCGCAGCCGCGAGGTCCTCTTGGTCTGGACCCTCGATCCGCAGATGCGCCAGCAGGCGCTCACCGAGGCCGGGCCGAGCGCCGAGCCGAACACCGAGACCGATGAAGGCGCTGCCCGATGACCGACGCCCCGCCTCGCGGCGGCTGGTTGATCCTCGCCAGTCTCGCGATCGCCCTTTTTCTTGCGATCCTGCCCATGCCGGTGGGGATCGATGCCTTCAGGCCACCCTGGGTCGCCCTCGTGACGCTCTACTGGTGCCTGGCCGTACCCGAGCGCTTCGGCGTCTTTTCAGCCTTCGCCGCGGGCTTGGCCTTGGATGTCGCCTCGGGATCCTTGTTCGGACAGCATGCGCTGGGCCTCTCCCTCGTCGCCTATGCCGTGGTCGAGCTGCATCAACGCATCCGCCTCTTCCCCTTGTGGCAGCAAGCGCTCTTCGTGTGGGTGCTGCTGCTGGTGGAGCGACTGCTCAACCTCTGGGTCCTTGCGGCGACCGGCCAGCCGATGCCGTCACTGATCTACTGGGTGCCGACCCTGCTCGGACTGCTGCTCTGGCCCTGGCTCTTCGTGATCCTCAACGACCTCGGTCGCCGCGCCGGTTTGGTCTAAACCGCGCCCGGTGCGATATGCGTAGTGTGTTGGATTGGGTTGGCCGCGCCGGCTGCTTCAACTGTCGGAGCCGGCGCGGTTTAATGTATTAAAAAGATCAAAGCTTAAACCGCGTCTCCACAAAGGTCGTAAAAATCCTTGAGCCCGACACAATATGACAATGAAGCATGTCACTCCGGACGCGGTTTAACGCGGTCTAGAATCTTGAATTCCTTACCCTTAAACCGCGCCGACTCCAAGGCTCGCCGAACCCTCAAAGTCACGGAGCACCACCCGACGTCGACGGCTTCACCAACGAGCGCGGTTTAATGCTCGAAGCGAATCTGGAAGACCGCAAACGCGAGGGACGCTTGGTGTCGATCCGGGCGCTCTTCGCCGGCCTGCTGGCGATTGCCGCGTTGTCGCTCGTCGTCGTGCGCCTCATGCATCTACAGGTCGACCAGCACGACCATTTCACGGTGCTGTCGCGCGACAATCGGGTCAAGGTGCAACCCCTGCCGCCGGCACGCGGACTCATTTACGACGCCAAGGGCGTTCTGCTCGCCGACAACCACCCGTCGTTCTCGTTGGAGATCACCATCGAGAAGGTCGGCGATCTGGATGCCACGATCGACGAGCTGTCCCGATTGATCAGGATCGAGCCTCAGGATCGCGCGCGTTTCGAGCGCCAAAAGCGACAGCGCGTGCGGTTCCAGGGCGTGCCGATCAGGCTGAATCTCACCCCGACCGAGGTCGCGCGATTCGCCGTCGACGGGCACCGCTACCCCGGCGTGGACATCCGTGCGGAGCTGGTGCGCACCTATCCGCTCGGCGAGCACACCGCCCATGTGCTCGGCTATGTCGGTCGGATCAACGAGCAGGAGCTCGCCCGGATCGACCAGAGCAACTATGCGGGAAGCCAGTTCATCGGCAAGGGAGGTCTCGAGAAGGCCCACGAGGCGCTGCTGCACGGCCAGGTCGGCTACCAGCAGGTCGAGGTCAATGCCCGCGGCCGGGTGATCCGCACACTCGAGAGCCAACCGCCGGTGTCGGGGAAGGATCTCCATCTCTACCTGGACATCGGCCTGCAGCAGGCGGCGAAGGAGGCGCTCGGCGAGGAGCGCGGGGCGGTGGTCGCCATCGATCCGCGCAACGGCGGCGTCTTGGCCCTCGTGAGCAACCCGAGCTTCGACCCCAATCTGTTCGTGGAGGGGATCAGCCAGACCAATTATCAGGCCCTGCTGAGCTCGCCCGACAAGCCTCTCTACAACCGGGCGGTGCGCGGACAGTATCCGCCGGGCTCGACGATCAAGCAGTTCGTCGCCCTCGCCGGGCTTGCCTCGGGGGTGACGACCTCGCGACGCGCGACCTATTGCTCGGGCGCATTCAGTCTGCCCGGACATTCCCATCGGTTTCGCTGCTGGCGCCGCGGCGGGCACGGGGCCTTGAACCTCGAGCAGGCGTTGGTGCAATCCTGCGACGTTTATTTTTACGATCTCGCCAACCGAATGGGAATCGACCGACTCTCG